>CANHCD010000200.1 GCA_947458795.1 Cyclobacteriaceae bacterium
ATCCACAAACGCAGCCTAGCGAATCTGAACAAACTCGCCTACGGACCTACATCGAAGAAAGCGGACTTAAAATGCCATACCTGATTGATGGAGAACAAGCCTGGACCAAGCTTTTTCAACTAAGTAAAATCCCCGAAGTAATTCTGCTTGTGCCAGGCCAAACTGGCCTTGAGGTTGTGTACAAGGGTGCAATCGACACTAACCCACAAGTAGAAAGCGCTGTAACGGAAAAATACTTAGAAGAGGCGCTAGCTCAAGTAGTCAGAGGAGAAAGGCCTACCACCGCTCAGGCAAGAGCTGTGGGCTGCAACATCCGAATCTTCTAATTCCCGAAAATCTCCAACAACTCTTGTACTTCTTCTACTTTATCAGTTTCTCCCAATTTTTCGAATGCGGTGGAAAGGTTTTTCAGGAACCGCAAGACAATCGCCACATTGCTGCAAGGTTCAAAAAAAGCAGGCTGAGGGTCAATTTTTAGTTGTTCCAAGAAATTTTTTATATCCTCTTTTGAAAAAATAACTCCTTTGTTGAAAGCATTGATGTAGAAGCCCGAATCCTCTTGCTTGTAGATCAAGACAAATAGGTTAGGGAGATTGACCCCATAAATAGGCAGCCCCAATTTCTTAGCAATCAACAGGTAGATGCTGCACAAGCTGATGGGATTTCCTTTCTTGGATTCCAGCACCATGGAGAGCATGCTATTGCTCGGGGAATGAAAATTTTTGGTATTTCCAGAAAATTGGAGCTGCTTGAATAAGACATGATTCAGGATTTTTACTTGGTCCAAGGCCTGCAAATCCGAAGCAAAAAAAGTCCAGACCTCCACATAGAGTTGGTGTATGGAAGCCTGCAAGGTTTCCAATTCCAAATCTGGATACTGGTAAGTATTTAAGATCCATAGTCCTTCCAATAGGTCCTGATTTTCGGAATCTTTCCAATCTTGCAAGCGCTGTTTCACCAAGCCAAACTGCAAGTCATGAACGAGGTCCTCCAATTCCTTTTGTAGAACGGGGTTGAAGCTCTCCTCCCATTTTTGTTCGAGGACAGGAATCACAGCTGCTCCCAGTCCAACTAATTTTTGGCGCACGTGCTGCTTTACTTCCCAGTCTGAGTCGTCTAGGAGGGAAATCAATGCATCAAGTTGAGCTGGGGAAAGCATGGAGTGGAATTGTAAGAGAGTAGCTTACTCGAGCGGGGATTACCGCCAGAATCTTAGGTTCAATTTATAAAAAAAACCTTCCTGAATCCAAGAAGGTTTTCATTTCGATTTAAGAAAAATCAGTTGATCTCAATTTCACTTTTATAGTCCTTAATGGAGCGGTAAATCGCCGAAGCCATGTACTCTTGACCTTCTTTGGTCATCAAAAATCGTTCTTCCTCCGTGTTAGATAGGAATCCTAGTTCCACCAAGACACTTGGCATGGATGGGGTCCATAGGACATAGAATGGTCCCTGCTTTACTCCACGGCTTTTACGGCCAACCTTATCTCGAAACTGCGTTTCAATGCGATCAGCAAGTGTAATACTATTTCCAACGTATGCCTTTTGCATCAAGTTAAACATCATGTAGGACTCGGGAGAGGTTGGGTCAAAACCTTCGTATTCCTCTTTGTAGTTTTCTTCGAGGAGAATTACCGAGTTTTCTTTTTTTACAATATCAAAATTGGCTTCAAAATGCTTATTCCCCATCACAAATGTCTCGGTACCGAAAGCAGTCTTGTTGGCTGCTGCATTGGAGTGAATGGAAACAAATAAATCCGCTTTATTGACATTCGCAATATTGGGCCGTTGCTTTAAAGTAGGAAAGCTATCATCAGAACGCGTATAAATCACCTCTACGTCAGGCATGTTCTCTTTGATGTACTTGCCTACCAATAGCGTTACGGCCAAATTGATGTCTTTTTCTCGTGCACGTGACCCGATATTTCCAGGATCGCTCCCTCCATGACCGGCATCAAGCACGATTTTTTTCATGCGAAAAGCAGGCATCATTGTTTCATTGGGAATGAATCCTCCAAACAAAAAAGGAACAAGGATAAGAAACCTTAACAGATTTTTTTTGGTATTAAATCTTTCCATGAGGGCAATCGAGTTAACTTTACAGGAAATTAATTTCAAAAATACTAAAAGCGAAAGCACGGGTGTCGAGAATTCGGGTACTTTTTTTGGTTCTTCTAACCAGCTGTTTGGTGCACCTGAGTGCATCTGCACAGCAAAGCACTCGGCCACAACGAGATAGAAGGCCTGTCTCCACCTCAGCAATCCCAGAGCTTCGGGGTGATACCACTCTGATCAAGCAAGATACCCTCGCTCTACTTGACTCGGCAAAAAATGTGCCTAAAAGTGAAATTGAAACTGAAATCCTGTATTATGCAGAGGACAGTATCATTACGGACTTCACCGAAAACAAGGTTTACCTCTATAAAAAAGCCTGGTTTGAATATGGAAAAATGCGCTTGGACGCCGACCGCATCGTCATCGACTGGAAAAATTCAGAGTTATATGCCTACGGTATCGCGGATAGTTTGGGGGTAGTATCTGGCAATCCTTTCTTCAAAGACGGCAATTCAGTCTATGAAATCCGAAAGGAGATGCGCTACAATTTCAAAACACAAAAAGCCATCATCAAAGATGTGGTGACCGAGCAGCAAGATGGGGTACTTCGTGGAGAGACAATTAAGAAAACTGAGGATGGCAGCGTGTACCTGGATCATGGCTACTACACTACTTGTAAGCTAACCAAACCCCACTGGCACATCTCCTCTTCTAAAATCAAGTCTATTTCCGGAAAGCAAGTGGTTTCTGGGCCCTTCAACCTGTATTTTAACGGCATCCCTACTCCACTTGGATTGCCATTTGGCTTGATTCCAGATACCCCTGAAGAGAAAGCGTCCGGGATAATTTTTCCTTCCTATGGTCGAGAGCAAGTTCGAGGATTGAGCTTGAGAGACCTCGGCTATTACTTTGCCTTCAACGACTACATTCACCTGCGTGTCACGGGGGATGTGTATTCCAAAGGAGGATGGGGCATCAAATCCCAGGCGATGTACACCAAAAAATACAAGTATAGCGGTGGGTTCAACATAGATTTTCAAAAATTCGTCAGTCCAGAAACAGAATTGATTCCCCTCGATTACAACACTTTTCGTGTGCAATGGAATCATAGTCCAATTACACGGGGTACGGGTCGATTCTCTGCTTCGGTGAATGCGGGTTCCACGAGCTACTTCAACAATGTGGTGAACCCGAATAATTTCGCCAATAATGTGACCGGGGATCTGAATTCTAACATCTCCTACTCTAAAACTTTTGCAGGCACCCCCTTCTCCATGTCGGCCAACCTTCGACACTCCCAAAGTGTGCAAACAGGTGAAGTACGGTTGGACCTGCCGACCATCGGGATCAACATGAATCGGCAAAGCCCCTTTCAAAATGTGAAGTTTGAACCCCTCAAAACGCTAAACATTGCCTGGAACTTCAATCTTCAAAACTCCATTACCAACCGCATCAAAACCTTTGGGCAAGCCACACAAGTGGATGGCCCCCAAACCATCCCATTCAATGGCGAAAATCTAGGTTTATTGCTCAGAAATGGGAATAATGGAGCAAGAAACAACATTCCGTTAAGTTCCAATTTCTCTTTATTTAAGTATTTCACAGGTACCGCCTCGGCCAACTACACCGAACTCTGGTACATGCAACGCTTCAACTACAGCTACAACTCCACCACTGACCGGGTAGAGCAAGTGAAGGAGGATGGATTTAATCGGGTTGGCTTTTACAACACCTCCTTCGCTATGAATACCAACTTTTATGGCTTTTACAATTTCAAGCCATCGGGCAAATTGCAAACCATACGCCACCACATGGCTCCCACCATTGGATTCAATTTCAACCCCGATTTTTCTGATCCAGCCTATGGCTACTATCAGGAAGTTCAAGCAGATAAATCGGGTAGAATCGCTCGCTTTTCAAGACATCAAGGCTTAATCTTCGGTGATGCGCCCCTAGG
The DNA here is from genome assembly GCA_947458795.1 of Cyclobacteriaceae bacterium. Lineage (GTDB taxonomy): Bacteria > Bacteroidota > Bacteroidia > Cytophagales > Cyclobacteriaceae > Algoriphagus. The sequence continues at coordinate 4,013 of CANHCD010000200.1, forward strand.
AGAGTCCAGAGCCTTGAGTTTGGGTCTTCGAAATGTGCTAGAAGCCAAAATCAAAACAGAGACGGACAGCACAGAAGGAGAATTCAAGAAAATCCCACTGCTAGAATCCTTTAACATCAATACCGCTTACAATTTTGCTGCAGACTCCTTTCAGCTATCCCCTATTCAACTCTCGGCACGAACCACCTTATTTGAGCAAAAGCTATCCGTCAACGTAAATAGCACCATAGACCCCTATGCAACACTATCTACCCTTGGGACCGATGGCAAAGTGAGTTACCGCAGTAGCCAAGAATTTGCTTGGAAAAAGGGACAGGGAATTGGAACCATCCGAAATGCCTCCTTAAACCTAAACGCTTCGCTAAACCCACAGAAAGGTCAAAATCCTGGTCAGGTACGCGACGAACTTACCCAGGATTTTATTCAGCAGGGTGGCGTGATGAATGCCTTTGTGGAAAATGAAATCAACCGAATCGTGGCAGACCCAAGCCAATACATCGATTGGGAGATTCCTTGGAACTTAAGCTTAGGCTATAACCTAGCCTATGCAAAGCAGGTGAGTAATACCACCAGCATCACCCAAGC
>CANHCD010000201.1 GCA_947458795.1 Cyclobacteriaceae bacterium
TGGTTGGCGCTCCTATTTTTCCTATCCTTTCCCAATGCGATGGCTCAAAAGCTTGATTCCATTTTTTCACGATCTAACCTCAATTTTTCTTACGGGCTTTCTAATGATTTCCGTTCTTACGATCCTATACCAAGAGATTTTTACTTTGAAATGAAAAGTTGGGGGGAGGCATTTGGCTTTGAGTACCTGTATAGACCTGCAGGAAAAAATGAGTTTGGGTTTGGGTTTTCCAAGCAAGTGAATTCGGAGGACTACAAAGAGGTCAAACAGTTACCAAATGCCTTGATTGTTTTTGAAGATTACCGAATTCGAAAGGTGAAAAACTTCCATTATTTGGTGTTCAAAAGGCATTCTATCGAAGATAAGTTGATTGGTTCGGCCGGCCTATACTACCTACGTCACAGGGATCCTTTCGTCTCAATCAATTCGAGAAACCCAGATCGAACCGTAATTCTACTATATGATGATGCAGTAAATTCAGACTTTGGCGTTTTTGTGGGGGTAGAATTCTACCATTCAATTCGTGAAAACTTCCATGTTGGCCTGCGAACGCGTCTCTCCTACACGGAGGGGTATTTGGAGCCTATCGAAAGTCTTGAATTTACCCCAGTGCTTCGGTTTACCTTTAATTAAGGGAGCTGTCCTAAATGCAGCGGAGAAGGGAACTTCTTCGCTGTTTTTTTTTAGGAATCCAACTACCTATTCCTTCAACGAAAGTGCTTGTAGCAGCAAATGCCGGCGGTGTTCGTAGGTGAAGTAGCGTTCGATACGAGCTCGTGGTGAGGTTAGCTGAGTTCTTCCGGCCATCCAATCCTGAATCAACTTTTGCAAGGTGCCCAGCTCTTTCCGTTTGAGTAGCAACCCCGTATCTCCAATAATCTCTGGAATGGCACCTACCGCCGATCCGATGGGTATGCAGCCACAGGCCATGGCCTCACCCAAGGCATTGGGAAAGCCCTCCGAACTGGAAAGCTGCAGGTAAAATTCATGGGTATTGTAGCGCTGCACCAAGGATCCTGGGGTATCTTTTCCCAATACCTGAATATTGGGTGATTGGGGGTTGTAGTTGGAGTCTCCCACCAAGGTAAAGCTCCACTCGAGATTACTGGCCGCCAATTCTTCAATCAAGTCGTAGCCCTTGACCCGTGCTCGGGCAGGGGTGGAGGTGCTCGTAGCCACAGAAATAAAGCTGTACTTCACCCGTTCCAATCCCAAGTCCTTCCAAAAATCCACATCAAATCCATTTGGGATAACCTGAATGGGGGTTTTTAAATCGGGAATCAGTTGCAGCAGCCCCTGCTTTGGGCTGATCCGCTGGTCATAAATGTAGTGCTGGCTTACCAAGGCCTCAGCAACGGGCAAGATCAAACTGCAATGGGTAAAGGAGTAAGCTGTAACCCAAGCAAGCGGATTCTTCCGAAAGTTGCCATAGCCAATCTCAGGCATGTTGATGCAGTCGGTTCCTCCTGCTTGGATGGTGCATTTTTTACCAAAAACTCTCCCAAAAATCACAGGCAGTACGGTGTGGTAGCCTCCAAAGAAACAGAGGTATTGACTCGTTTTTGGGAGATACCAGAGCAATTGAAAAAATTGAAGTACCAAGTATAACGGGAGTTTCCAGGCTGTCTGGGTAAATTCCAGCGGTACAATCTTGGCCACAGGACGGATCATTTCCAAGTCACGTTCGATAAAGGTGGTTCGTACTGGAAACAAATACAAAATCATGTGCTAGTAGGGTATTGAATGAGAAAGTTACAAAAAAAAGAGCGGGATTTCCCCGCTCTTTGATTAGTTCACTGCTGGTTAAACGACCAAATTCACAATTTTTCCAGGCACGATAATCACCTTTTTAGGGGCTTTGCCTTCCAGCCATTTTTGAACCTGTGCATCCGTGAGGGCTGCTTTTTCGATCTCGGGAACAGTCAGGGTAAGCGGAAGGTCCAACTTGGCCCGCAACTTTCCGTTGATCATCACAGGATATTCAAAATTACTTTCGACCAAATGTGCCTCCTGGAATGCAGGGAAGTGGGCTTTGGTGATCGATTCCCCATGGCCAAGTAGCGCCCAGAATTCCTCAGCGATGTGTGGTGCGTAAGGGGAAACCAAAATAGCCAATGGCTCCAATACTTCCCGCTTGTTGCATCCCAAAGAGGTCAGCTCATTCACACAGATCATGAAACTGGACACGGAGGTATTGAAGGAGAAGTTGGCCATGTCCTCTTCCATCTTTTTGATGGCCTTGTGCAGGGCTTTCAATTCTTCTTTGCTCGCGGGGGCATCAGACACCGCAAAGGCGCCGTTTTGTGGATGGTAGAGGTTCCAAAGCTTTCGTAAGAATTTGTACACTCCATCGATGCCGTTGGTATTCCATGGTTTAAACTGCTCCAATGGCCCCAAAAACATTTCGTACAAGCGGAGGGTGTCTGCCCCATAGCGCTCGATGATGTCGTCTGGGTTGACCACATTGTACTTGGACTTGGACATTTTTTCTACTTCTGCCCCACAGTGGTACTTGCCATCTTCCAGGATAAATTCCGCATTGGCCAGATCAGGTCTCCAGGCCTTGAATTTCTCCAGGTTCAACTGGTCGTTGTGCACGATGTTCACATCCACATGCATGGCTGAAGTGTCGTAGGTATCCTTCAACCCAAGGGACACGAAGGTATTGCTCCCTTTGATTCGGTACACAAAGTTGGATCGACCCTGGATCATGCCTTGGTTGATCATTTTTTGGAAGGGCTCATCAATGGAAACAGCTCCGATGTCATAGAGGAACTTGGTCCAGAATCGTGAATACAGCAGGTGTCCTGTGGCATGTTCCGATCCACCGATGTAGAGATCTACAGCTCCCCAATAGTCCGTTTTGTCTTTATCTGCAAATGAGTTGTTGTTGCTTGGATCCATGTAGCGGAAAAAATACCAACTTGATCCTGCCCAACCCGGCATGGTCGACAGTTCCAAGGGGTAGGTACCGGATTCAGTAGTGTAAGTCCAATCCTTGGCTCTTCCTAGTGGAGGCTCGCCATCTTCTGTGGGCAAGTACTTGTCTACCTCAGGGAGTACTAAAGGAAGGTCTTTTTCTTCGATGAGGTAGGGGAGTCCGTCCTTGAAATAGACTGGTAGCGGCTCACCCCAGTAGCGCTGTCTGGTAAAGATGGCATCTCGCATGCGGTACTGCACTTTCCCTCGGCCAATACCCTGCTCTTCCAAAAAGGCGATGCATTTGTTCATCGCTTCCTTCATGGTCAAGCCACTTAGGTTGCCCGAATTGATGACAATCCCTCCTTTTCCAGGGAAGGAGCCATTTTCCATAGATCCTTCGATCACCTGGCGGATTTCCAATCCAAAATGCCTTGCAAAATTGTAATCCCGTTCGTCATGCGCAGGAACGGCCATCACTGCGCCTGTTCCGTAACCGGCCAGTACATAGTCTGCTATCCAAACCGGAATTTCTTCACCATTAAATGGATTGATGGCATAGGATCCTGTAAATGCACCCGAAATGGTTTTTACATCGCTCATGCGGTCGCGTTCCGAACGATTTTTTGCCTGCTGAATGTAGGCTTCGGCAGTAGCTCGCTGGGCATCGGTGATCAGCTCGGCAGCCAAGTCTGACTCAGGAGCCAAGGCCAGGTAGGTTACTCCGTAAATGGTATCCACGCGGGTGGTGAACACTTGAATTTTTTGATTGGAGCCTTTTACAGCAAATACAACCTCTGCGCCAATGGATTTACCAATCCAGTTACGCTGCATCTCTTTAATGGGCTCGGACCAAGCCAATTGATCCAGCCCCTTGAGCAAGCGGTCGGCATAGGCGGTAATCCGCATGGACCACTGCATCATTTTCTTACGCTCCACGGGATGTCCACCCCGCTCCGAAAAACCGTCCTTTACTTCGTCATTGGAGAGTACAGTACCCAAGGCACCACACCAGTTGACGGTGGTCTCCGCCAGGAAGGTCAATCGGTAATGCAAGAGCAATTGCTGCTGCTCATTTGTTGAAAAGGCTTTCCACTGGGCTGCAGTGAAGGCAGGGGTGTCTTCGTCACAAACTGCCTTTACCTGTGCATTTCCTTCTTGTTCAAAGCGGGCAACCAAGCTGGAAATCGGCAAGGCCTTGTTTGCCTCCAAATCGTAGTAGCTCGAAAAGAGCTGCATAAAAATCCACTGGGTCCACTTGTAATAGGCTGGATCGGAGGTGCGTACTTCGCGGTCCCAGTCAAAAGCAAAGCCGATATTCTTCAATTGCTCCGTGTAGCGGCTGATGTTTTGTTCGGTGGTGAGGGCAGGATGCTGTCCGGTTTGGATGGCATACTGTTCGGCAGGCAAGCCAAAAGAATCGTATCCCATGGGATGGAGTACATTGAATCCCTTCAAAAGTTTGAAGCGAGAGACAATGTCGGAGGCGATGTATCCAAGTGGATGTCCAACGTGCAGGCCCGCCCCAGAGGGATAGGGAAACATGTCCAAGGAATAGAATTTGGGACGCTTCGGATCTACCGCTGCTTTAAAGGTTCCCTTTTCCTTCCAATTCTGCTGCCATTTCTGCTCAATTTCCCGAAAGTTGTACTCCGCCATGATTAAAA
>CANHCD010000202.1 GCA_947458795.1 Cyclobacteriaceae bacterium
GAGCGGTACAAGCAGCTATTGGATTTAGGACGGAAAACAGGCGTCATGCCCCAATTGGAATTCTGGGGAGCCTATCCTGCCTTTTTTCACCTCAGCCAGGCTTTAGCCGTAGCAGCAGCTGCTGATGATCCCGATGCCAAGATTCTTGCTGATGTCTACCACCTTTTTCGAGGGGGTTCGGGCTTTGAAGGATTGAAGTTGGTCGATGGGAATGCCATCTCTATTTTTCACCTCAACGACTTTTCAGGAACCATCCCAAGAACCGCTCAACAAGATAAGGATCGGGTATTTCCTGGGGATGGCGCTGCTCCACTACAGGATCTTGCCAACACGTTGCGTGCCAAAGGAGGGCAAATCGTGCTTTCATTGGAACTGTTCAACCCGGAATATTACGCCATGGATGCGGGTTTTGTAGCCAAAACAGGATTGGAAAAAATGAAGCATTTCTTTTAGAATTAGCCGGGATTAAACTTCAAGAACCCTGTAACAGGAAGGCAATCAAAGTCTCTAGCAAGCTTGTATTAGAGTACAAATCCTACCCGGAGCAGATAGGGCTCACTGTAATAGGCTTCTCGATTGGAATGATTGAGGTTGTATAAAAAAGTGAAATTAGCACCCCCGCGAGCGCCAAAAGGAGCGAAATACCCGGCTCCTATAAAAAACGCCTCTGTCCAAGTTCGCTGAAAATTATCCTGCCCATAGTTGTAGGCATTCCAATTGATCGATTCCAGTTCAGAATAGGCAAAGATATTGGGGAGTACATTGTAGCGAACAAATGCTCGCCCTCCAAAAGAGGAGCCAGCGGCACCCTGAAAACGATTGTCTTCGTAGTACTGATACGAGGCACCTAAGCCTGTTGAAAATTTAGGGCTAAGCATGACCCCTACCAAAGGAGAAAGGTCAATTAGCGTAACCGTTCCAAGTTGAAGACCGAGGTTTCCCCCAAAATAACTTCTGTCCTTAAACGAAAATTTGGCTTCAGGATCAATCTCCCGTTGCGCATAGGAAGGCAGTTGCAATCCAAAAAATACGCCTAGAAAAAGGACTAAAAATTTATTTTTCAACCACCACATACAGATCTTCTGTTGGCTTCTTCATGAGGTATTTTTCACGGGCAAATTTTTCCAACAATTCCGGATTGCTAAAGAGGGCATTACGCTCTTGCTGGATTTGGACTTTTTTCTGTTTGTAGTACTCTTTTTGATCCTCCAAGTCCCAAAGCTGTTTAGTGAGTCTCCACTGCGTAGGAAGATTATTCGAATCAATAAAGATCATCCAAATTAAAAAAGACAAGGTCGCCAAAACGTAAAAATTGCTGCTGTATTTGATGACTTTTTTCATGGAGAGCGCTTTGGATTACTAAGGTACAAAAATCATGCAAAAAAAAAGACAGTCCCGAAATTTCGGGACTGTCGATTTAAATTCTAGAAAGAAAATTATTTCAATCTTCCTTTAAAAACTGCTGAATCTCCAAGTTGCTCTTCGATGCGAAGCAGTTGGTTGTATTTCGCCATACGATCCGAACGGGATGCAGAACCAGTTTTGATCTGTCCGCAATTTACCGCCACAGCCAAATCAGCGATGGTGGAATCTTCTGTTTCTCCAGAACGGTGGGACATTACAGCTGTGAATCCAGCCTTATGTGCCATGCTGATTGCATTCAAGGTTTCCGTAAGCGTACCAATCTGGTTTACCTTAACTAGGATTGAGTTGGCAGATTTTTCTTCAATACCACGCTTCAAGAAGCTAACATTGGTTACAAACAAGTCATCCCCTACCAATTGGATTTTAGATCCTATTTTGGCAGTTAGCATCGCCCAGCCAGCCCAGTCTTCTTCCGCACAACCATCTTCGATGGAGTCAATTGGGTATTTTTCAGTGAGCTCAGCCAAGTAAGCTACTTGCTCTTCTCTGGAGCGAATTTTTCCGTTTGGTCCTTCAAACTTGGAGTAATCGTATTTTCCGTCTTTGTAGAATTCAGAAGATGCACAATCCAAGGCAATGGTCACATCGTCTCCAGGACGGTAGCCAGCCTTATTGATCGCATCAAGGATGCAAGCTAGTGCTTCTTCAGTTCCTCCTGAGAAATTCGGAGCAAAACCTCCCTCATCACCTACTGCAGTACTTAAATGCTTGTCATGAAGGATTTTTTTCAAGTTGTGAAAGATCTCAGCACCCCAACGGATCGCCTCTGAGAAGCTTGTTGCTCCAATTGGGCGAACCATAAATTCCTGGAAGGCAATGGGAGCATCCGAGTGGGAACCACCATTGATGATATTCAACATGGGTACGGGAAGCGTATTGGCATTCACTCCACCAATGTAGCGGTAAAGCGGCTGTCCAGACTCCATGGCAGCAGCCTTAGCTACCGCAAGAGAGACACCCAAAATAGCATTAGCACCCAGCTTGCTTTTGTTGGCAGTGCCATCCAAATCAATCATGATCTGGTCGATGGTGTTTTGTTCAAACACATCCATGCCCACAAGCTCAGGAGCAATGACATCATTCACATTGGAAACTGCCTTCAAAACTCCCTTACCTAGGTATTTACTTTTATCTCCATCGCGGAGTTCTACTGCTTCATTTATTCCAGTGGAGGCACCACTTGGTACTGCAGCTCTTCCAAAAGCTCCATTTTCAGTCACCACATCTACCTCTACGGTTGGATTTCCTCGTGAATCAAGGATTTGTCTTGCATGAATGGATTGAATCAACGTCATCGTTTTTACAGGTTTGTTAGGATTAGTTTTTAGTAATCAAAGATATAAAGTCATCAAATAAGTATCGGGAATCATGCGGCCCTGGGGAAGATTCCGGGTGAAATTGCACGGAAAAAGCAGGTTTATTCTTCAACTTGATTCCAGCAACGGTATTGTCATTTAGGTGCACGTGGGTGATTTCCACATTTGCATTTTTTTCTGCGTCGGCACGTACCACATTGAATCCATGATTCTGGGAAGTGATCTCACTCTTTCCAGTCATCAGGTTTTTGATGGGATGGTTGAGTCCACGATGACCGTGGTGCATTTTGTAGGTAGAGATTCCCACCGCTTCTGCGAGGAGTTGATGTCCCAAGCAAATTCCAAAAACTGGCTTGTTGGTTTCCAAGATATCCTTTACCGTTTCCACTGCATAGTCCATCACTGCTGGATCTCCAGGTCCATTGGAAAGGAAATAGCCTTGAGGCTTCCAAGATTCCATTTCGGCAAGAGAGGTTTTGGCAGGATACACTTTGCAATAGACACCGCGGGAAGCGAGGTTCCGCAGAATATTGGTTTTGATACCAAAATCAAGACAGGCTACTTTAATAGGAGATGCTGGATCACCAAAAAAGAAAGGCTCTTGCGTACAGACCTTGGAGGATAACTCTAGCCCATTCATGTCTGGCACTTCGGAGAGCTTTTGCTTCAAGCCTTCCAAGTTCCCTTCAAACTCAGAGCTAATAATCGCATTCATGGCTCCTGCATCTCGAAGGTGACGTACCAGCTTACGGGTATCTATATCTGCAATGCCCGTAATGCCCGCCGCTACCAAATAGTCTTGCAAGGATCCAGAGGCATCTAATCGAGAAAATACTTCAGAGAAACTATTCACTACAATCCCAGCTACACAGGGGGCAGCGGATTCCACCTCTTCAGGGTGTACGCCATAGTTGCCAATGTGTGCTGTTGTAGTCACAACGATTTGACCGGTGTAGGAAGGGTCGGTATAAATCTCCTGGTAACCGGTCATACCGGTGTTGAAGCAGATTTCACCGCCATTGGTGCCGGGAGCGCCGATTAGTGTTCCAGAGAAGCAGGTACCATCTGCAAGAAGAAGGGTAGCTTTTTGTGTATTCATTTCCTTGAAAGTTGCACAAAGTTAATAAAACTTGGGGAGGGTGAGATGCCGCTAGGGAATAAAAAAAAGGATTGAACGACGTCCAATCCTTTTAGATGTGAAATTGCTTTCAACTTATTTTTCTTCTGTTTCGCTTTCTTCAGAAGTGTCAGGAGCTGCTGTCTCTTCAGCAGACGCTTCTGCTACAGGAGTAGTTTCTTCAACTACTTCCGCTTCAGCGATTGGAGCTTCTTCCACTTCATCAACTACAGGAGCTGGAGCTGCTGCTTTCGCTGCTGCCTTAGGAGCTGCAGGAGCTGGAGCGCTAGTTTCTGCACCAGAGGATCTTCTAGATCTTCTTGTAGTTTTCTTCGCTGGAGCAGCATCCTTCAACATCAATTCATTGAAATCAACTAGTTCGATGATGCACATTTCGGCATTATCTCCCAATCGGAATCCTGTTTTGATGATTCGAGTATATCCGCCTGGACGAGTACCTACTTTCTCGATTACCTCACCAAAAAGGGACTTGATCGCCTCTTTGCTTTTTAGGTAGGAGAAAGCAATTCTTCTGTTGTGTGTGGAATCTTCTTTTGCTCTGGTTACCAGAGGTTCAACAAACTTCTTCAATTCTTTCGCTTTGGCAAGCGTAGTAGATATACGCTTGTGAAGAAGTAGGGAAGCTCCCATATTGGAAAGCATTGCTTTTCTATGTGAAGCAGTCCTACCAAGGTGGTTAATTTTCTTAC
>CANHCD010000203.1 GCA_947458795.1 Cyclobacteriaceae bacterium
CCAAAACCTCGAAGGTTTAAAATTCCATCTGGAGGTTTACCAAAACTTCGAAGGTTTCAAAGCTCAATAATTAAACCTTCGAGGTCCAAAAAAGACCTCAAAGGTTAGGTCCAACCTTTGAGGTTTACCAAAACCTCGAAGGTTTAAAATCCCAACTGTAGGTTTACCAAAAACCTCGAAGGTTTAAAAGTTCTATTTTTAAATAATTAAACCTTCGATGTCCAAAAAAGACCTCATAGGTTAGGTTTCATCTTTTTTAACTCATTTTTTATGTATGACCCATTAATCCCTGGAAAATTTTTCCACATCTATTCGCGAACAATTGGTAATGAACTCCTTTTCAGAAATGAGAGAAATTACGCCTACTTTCTTAGGAGGTATTCTGATTTTTGCTCCAACCATTTTGCTACTTTTTGCTATTGCTTACTTCCAAACCATTTTCACTTTTTAGTTCAAGTAAGGGAGTTGACAAATGAGGACGCAGCGCTTTCTGCATTTTCTAATTTCTTGAATTCCTATTCAAAATCGTATAACAAAGCTTTTGAAAGGCATGGAGGATTATTTCAAAGAAAATTCAAAAGGAAACAAATTGATACAGACGGCTATTTAACTGAGGTCATCAAGTACATTCATCGGAATCCACAACGGCATGGATTAATTCAAGATTTTAAAAAATGGGACTATTCGTCTTACGGAAAATTCATTTTAAAAAATGAAAATCTACTTGAAATCGATTGGGTATTGAACTGGTTTGGAGGCATGGATGAGTTTGAAAAAAATCACCTCAAGGAAGAAGATAATCAATTTGATTTTCGAGAATTTGAGGATTTATAGAGGATATTCTTTACAAAAATTAAAACCTTCGAGGTCTGAAAAAGACCTAAAAGGTTAAGTCCAACCTTTGAGGTTTTCAAAACCTCGAAGGTTTAAAATCTCATCTGTAGGTTTACCAAAACCTCGAAGGTTTAAAATCTCATCTAGAGGTTTACCAAAACCTCGAAGGTTTCATTATATCTTCCTTGAGGAGTTAAATCCTTCGAGGTCAAAAAAAAAAAGACCTCAAAGGATAATAGAAATCCTTCGAGGTCAAAAAAAAGACCTCAAAGGATAATAGAAAACCTTCGAGGTCCAAAAAAGACCTCAAAGGTTAAGTATACATCGCTCCATTGACGTGGATTACCTGGCCGGAAATATAGCTACTCATCTCCGAACCTAGGAATACACAAACATCGGCGATTTCTTGCGGCTGCCCACCACGCTTCATCGGAATGGCATCCCTCCAGCCCTGAACAGTTTTCTCATCCAGCACCTCGGTCATCTCAGTTTCAATAAATCCTGGAGCTACCGCATTGCATCGGATGTTTCGGGAACCTAATTCCAAAGCCACAGACTTGGTGAATCCGATGATTCCAGCCTTTGAAGCTGCATAATTGGCTTGCCCTGCATTTCCCTTCACACCCACCACTGAAGTCATGTTGATGATGGAACCAGACTTGGCCTTCATCATGACGCGAGTGGCAGCTTTTACGGTATTGAAGCAGGATTTTAAATTAATGTTCATGATCTCATCCCAGGACTCCTCGGTCATGCGCATCAGCAAGTTGTCCCGGGTGATGCCCGCATTGTTGACTAGTATATCCAAGGTTCCAAAGTCAGCCACTACAGCATTCACCAATTCCTCGGCTGCTTTAAAGTCTGAAGCATCGGAGCGGTAGCCTTTGGCACGGATCCCGTATGCGGCCAACTCCGCTTCTAGCGCAAGTCCTTTTTCAACGCTTGAAAGATAAGTAAAGGCAACCTGTGCCCCTTCCTGTGCAAATTTGGTGGCAATGGCTCTACCAATTCCCTTGGAAGCTCCAGTAACTAAGGCGATTTTTCCTGTCAGTAATCCCATGAATAGACTCATTTTTGATTTCGCCAAAAATAGAAATTTCTCTTGGGATTTAGATCTTGGATTTTTCCAGCGCCAAGACATTAGGAAAAAACAGGGGTTTTGGGCCTTATTTTTTCAATTTCCCCTAGAAAAAGGAGCAAAAAAATAGGAACTCAAAATTAACTAAGCCCCCACTAAGGCATTCAGCATGAAACTTTTCTCCAAAGAAATCTAGGACCAAAACAGATTTTTTTCTGAAGTCAAAAGACCTATTTTTGCGAAGTTATTTTGATATCAAATCCATTAAACTATGTCTTCGACAAATTTTGACTTGATTGTGCTGGGTAGCGGACCGGGAGGATACGTGGCGGCCATTCGTGCTTCCCAACTGGGACTGAAAACTGCCATTGTGGAAGCGGAAGAATTGGGTGGCATCTGCCTCAACTGGGGTTGTATCCCTACCAAAGCCTTGTTGAAAAGTGCCCAGGTTTTTGAGTACATCAGCCATGCCAGTGACTACGGAATCGCCGTGAAGGATGCAACAGCGGACTTTGGCAGCATGGTCAAGCGCAGCCGAGGCGTAGCAGACGGCATGAGTAAGGGCGTGCAGTTTTTGATGAAGAAAAATAAAATTGAGATCCTTTCCGGTTGGGGAAAAATCCAGCCTGGCAAAAAGGTGGAAGTGGTAGATAAAGACGGGAAAAAGACGGTTTATGCTGCTGACAATATTATCATTGCAACAGGTGCGCGTGCCCGAGAGCTCCCTACCTTAAAAATCGATAACGAAAAAATCATTGGCTACCGAAAGGCAATGACCCTAGAGAAGCAACCCAAAAGTATGATTGTCGTAGGTTCAGGTGCAATCGGAGTGGAATTCGCTTATTTCTACAACTCCATCGGCACCAAGGTGACCATCGTGGAATTCATGGACCGTATCGTACCTGTGGAGGACGAAGAGGTATCCAAAGCCCTTGAAAAAATCTATAAAAAATCAGGAATCACCGTGATGACCTCCTCCGAGGTGACGAAGGTAGATACCAAAGGAGCAGGATGTAAAGTAACCGTCAAAACAGCCAAGGGCGAGGAAGTGCTTGACTGTGAGGTAGTACTTTCTGCCGCTGGAGTAGTTTCCAACCTTGAAAACATAGGATTGGAAGAAGTTGGAATTCTAGTGGACAAGGGCAAAATCCAAGTAAATGACTACTACCAAACCAACATGCCTGGCTACTATGCCATCGGAGATGTGGTCCCTGGACCGGCACTTGCGCACGTCGCTTCGGCCGAAGGGATCATTTGTGTAGAAAAAATCGCAGGTCATCACCCAGAGCCATTGGATTACGGCAATATCCCTGGTTGTACTTATTGCTCCCCAGAGATTGCCTCTGTGGGCATGACCGAAGCCAAGGCAAAAGCTGCTGGCTACGAGGTGCGGATTGGCAAGTTTCCTTTCTCTGCATCAGGCAAAGCATCCGCAGCAGGCGCGAAGGATGGTTTTGTGAAGCTCGTATTCGATAAAAAATACGGGGAAATCCTTGGCGCTCACCTTATCGGAGCCAATGTCACCGAGATGATTGCCGAGATTGTTGCGATCCGCAAACTGGAAACTACAGGACACGAACTCATCAAAACCGTGCATCCACACCCGACGATGTCGGAAGCGATCATGGAAGCTGCAGCTGCAGCCTACGACGAGGTGATCCACTTGTAAGTAATCCATTTCCTTAGCCCGCTCCAAACTGCCTTATTTTGATTCATAGGCATCTTGGAGCGGGCTTTTTCATTTCTTTTTCTCAACTTACACAGTAGACTTGCCTGCTTAGCTATGGAACTTGAACTCTCCACTCCCGCCCTCCTTTTTTCCGCCATCACCTTATTGATGCTGGCCTATACGAATCGGTTTTTGGCCATCGCCACCCTAATTCGAGGATTGCACAAAAATTACTTGAAAGACCCAGATCAAGAAATTATTGTGGAGCAGATTCACAACCTCCGCAGGAGATTAACCTTGATTAAGAACATGCAGCTCTTTGGCGTCTTTAGCTTTTTGCTCTGCGTGATCTGCATGTTTTTGTTATTCAAGGGATTCACTGCTGCGGCCAACTTTGTATTTATCAGCAGCATGCTCTCCTTATTGATCTCTCTGGGTATCTCCCTGGTTGAAATTCAAATTTCGACCAAGGCACTTAATTTGGAGCTCCTAGACATGGAAGGTGTTTTTGAAAAACGAAAAAAGTAGCTTGGACCTATTCTTCAAAAAAGACGAAACAAATTGATGCAAATTCTTGATTTACGAAGCGACACCCTCACTCAGCCAACAGCGGGGATGAAAGAAGCCATGTTTGCCGCCCCGCTCGGCGACGATGTATTTGGGGAAGATCCCACGGTCAATGCCCTGGAAACAAAAATCGCAGCGCTTTTTGGGATGGAGGCAGCCTTATTTTGCCCCTCGGGCACGATGACCAACCAGATCGCCATCCGCTTGCATACAGGCCCCCAAAAAGAGGTGATTTGCCATCAGTATTCGCACATTTACCTCTACGAGGGCGGGGGTATTATGGCCAATTCCATGGCTTCGGTCAAGCTGTTGACAGGTGATTTGGGGAAAATCACCGCTTCGCAGGTGGCCGAATCCATCAACCCAGACGACGTACATGCACCCGAAACCACTCTTGTTTCGCTAGAAAATACGATGAAC
>CANHCD010000204.1 GCA_947458795.1 Cyclobacteriaceae bacterium
CTATTGTAATTGACAGGGAAGAAGAAAGAAAATGGAGCTTTAGGAGCAAAGGTAACTTTGATGTTAATATATTTGCAAGAACACATTTTGAGGGTGGAGGGAGCGGATTTCTGTTTTGGTGGATTCATCCAAAAATCGGAGTGGATTTTTGACTTGAAAGGATTCTTTGGGGTTGAGCTCAATCCACGCTGCATCGGAAAACGAGGCGCTTATGCAGGAGTCAAGCAAGATATCAAGTACTTGTTCTTCGCTTTCTTCGGGCTGTATGGACTGACTTAACTTTTGGAAATTTATTGCCTCGGTGAGTTTCTGTTCAAAAACTGAAGAGGTAGGCAAGTTGAATAAGGTGACCAAAAAGCTAAACAGACCGTAGACGAATACAAAGCCAAACAAGGCCATGAGGAACAGGTTGTCTGTCAGGTTAATCTGCAAATTCCCTTCATTTCCGGAGTCGAGTACCCGGTAAAATAAGACTCCAGCACAGCCCATGATTAGAAAGAGAAATAATAATGTTTTCCATTTCTCTTTAAAATTTAGGTAGGGGATCCATTTCAGGTTGACCGCAAGTAGGATGGAAATGACCAACAGAATGGTGAGTCCAAACAGGAAGCTGTAGTCTAGATTGTTGTGGTTGAAGAACACAAAAAATAAGGCTCCCAACATGGAAAGCTCAAACACTTGCCATTGGTTGACTACCTGCTTATTTTTTTGATAGAGGATTAAATGCTTCCACAGCAAGGTGGTGAAAATTAAAAAAGCACTTGTCAGGGCAAAATTTATGTGGTAGAAAACATTCCGTAAGAAGGGGTCTGTTCCAATTTTACTCTCCCCAAGCGCCAGGTAAATTACTTCGGTAAGCAGTCCAGCAGAAGCCGCAAAAAGTCCGGTGGAGACTCCTCTCCAGATTAGGGTTAAAAAATCCGATTGCTTGTTTTTCCAAAATATGCGGCGGTAAACGAGGTAAATGAAAATGAAAAAAAGAATTTCTAAGATCCAGGTAACTTCCTCGGAGACACCTGAGTCGAGGTTATTGATCATCCCAAAAATCCGAACCAAGTCCACCAACAGCAAGGCCAGCCAAACTAAAATGGCTAAAAAAAGGCTGATTCTGCCAAGAGGAAGTGCGCTATTTTTGATCATGGATTTGCCTTCCAAAAATAGGAAATGTCAACCAATGCAAAGGTATTTAAAGGGGTTCGAAATGAGGGAGAACTGTTAAATATTACAAAAATTTTACAAGAAGATGACATCATCTACGATCCCCTTTCCGATTTGGGATTCGATTAAGGCAATCACTTTTGATTTATTGAGTTGAAGCTCCTTTTTTACTGGACCAGAAGTGATTTTAACCATTAACTTTTTGTCCTTGATGTACACATTGCTCGTGCGGTCGGCGATAGTTTTGCCAACCAAGGTGGGCCAGGATGATATCAGCAACTTCTCTTGGTAGGTGTCTTCCAGGCGATAGGCTTTCAGCAAGTCTTGGAAGGCATCAGCCAATGGGGTAGCATCTTTTTTTCTAGGAGAGGTCATCGGAATCTATAAAAATATCGGAGGCAATGCTGTCTGCCAGCAGCTGACCTTTGCGGGTTAAAGTTAGCGTTTTTGCCTCGGTATGAATCATTCCAAGTTCGGTTAATTTCGTGATCGAACCCTTTTTTATCTCCAAAATATCCAGGTGATACCGCTCTGCCAAACTTCCAGTATCTAATCCCCAAGAGGTTCGAAGGCCAGTAAGAATTTCCTCATTGATGCATCCTTCGGGTGTCAGCTCCTCGAGTACAAAAGGGAGTGATCCAGCTGCTAGCGCTTTGGTGTAGCTCGTGTTGGAAGAGGGATTAAAGCCCCTTGAATTCCCATCAAAGGAATGGGCACTGGGGCCGATGCCGAGGTAGGGGCTGCGTTTCCAATAGTTGCTGTTGTGAACTGCGGCTTGATTTGGGCGACTAAAATTGGATATTTCATACTGGAGGTAGCCTGCCTTGTCGCATTGCTCTTGCAGGTACTCAAATTGTTGAGCCACAAATTCATCTTCTGCAGGGCTAAACTTTCCTTTCTTGGTCCAATTGCCAAAAGTAGTTTTGGGTTCGATGGTCAATGAATAAGCAGAAAGGTGACCAGGGTCAAGGCGAAGTGCCTCCTCCAAGTCCAATTGCCAAAGGCGATGGTCTGAATGGGGGTATCCGTAAATCAAATCAATCGAAAATTTTTCAAATCCAGCAGCTCGTGCAAGATGAATCGCTTGCCTGGCATCCTTCGAATTATGGGCTCGGTTGTAGGCTTTGAGGATTTGATCTTGAAAACTTTGAATACCCAAACTTAGTCGATCGATGCCGAGGGATTTCCAGGTGGCCAAGGCTTGGGGATTTAGGTCATCTGGGTTGGCTTCTAAGGTTACTTCTTGTTTGCTTCCAGGAAAAAGGGCTGAAATCTGATCTAGGATTTTCTCCAAGTATTCGGCAGGTACAAGAGAAGGTGTCCCACCTCCAAAGTAGATGGTATCCACCGCTTTTCCTTTCAAATACGCTTTTCGAAGTTGAAGCTCTAGGAGGATTGAATCCATCATCTGCTCCATCAGGTGGAGGTTGGTGGAAAAATGAAAGTCGCAATAATGGCAGGCTTGCTTGCAAAAGGGAATATGGATGTAGAGGCCTGCCATAAAGGTTGAATATGGGGTAAATATAACGGATGTTCCCCTTACCCTGAATCAAATTTGTTTTGTGAAAGGGACTTTGTTTTTTTGATTGGAATTCATTTGGAGGCTGTCTCAGGAATGTTGAGTTTTGTAATTAGAAACCAAAAATTTAGTTGAGAAGCATATTTTCTTGAGTAAATTCCTGACAATTTTTGAGTTCCCATGAGTTGACAAGTACCTTTGCCAAAAGGCTCAATGCGTAGAATAGCACTTATTTTAATTCTTCTTTTTGTTGCCCTTTGGGGAAAGGCTCAGGTATTGGAAAACTACGATGGGAAGTGGAGCAATGCCACGGAACAGTCTGTACTTGGATCCATAGGGCAAAAACAGGTTAACCTACTCGTCAACACATTTCCTCAATCGTATTTTCAATTTAAAGTACCGCGCAATTCAACCCTTTTCGTGGATGGGAAGCTCTGGGATTTGATTCAAAACGATACCACTTTTTTCATTGCCACTGCAGATTTAAAGAAAGAATTTGGGAAGGACAGCCTCCTAGTGACGGTTATCAGCGACAAGTTTAGCCTTACAAACTTTGGTTTGGAGATAACCAAGGTAGCTCGAAACCAGGTAGCCGAGGAGCAAGCAAGTTTAGGGACGAAATTGGCGGCTTTCGAAAAACGCCAAGTAGTCCAACCGGTGAAAGACTTTATCGCGGTCTCGCTACTTATTATTTTGATTTTGTTGGGTATTTACAGGCGGAGTTATCCCTATTTATTGGGGGTTTTGCTGCAGCCATTATCCGTAATCAAAGCTGAAGATTTTTCAGAAAGTGGGGGACTTCAAAAAGTGTTTTCCTTCGATGTTATCTATTTTCTGTTTTTGTTGGCGTCGATTATCGCGCACAGTTTGGTGATGGGGATCGTCATTTTTAGGCCGG
Source organism: Cyclobacteriaceae bacterium (assembly GCA_947458795.1). Classification (GTDB taxonomy): domain Bacteria; phylum Bacteroidota; class Bacteroidia; order Cytophagales; family Cyclobacteriaceae; genus Algoriphagus. The sequence continues at coordinate 3,576 of CANHCD010000204.1, forward strand.
ATTGGATCGAGCTTTGGGGTGGCTTAAGTTCACTTTCACTTTTGAATTTGTGGATGATTACCTCCTTTCTTCTCCTAGCAGTGACTATCCTGAAGTTCTCCGCAATTAAATTGATTGTTTACCTTTTTGAATTGGGAAAATCCGAGTTTGCGCATTTCTTTTATTTGCTCCGATTAATCAGTTTTGGCTTTGCGCTTGTTTTGTTGGCAACTACTTTTTTTGTCATAAATGATATTTCTGAACTAGAAATAGTCTTTACGCTACTCATTAAGGCGGTTTTTTGGACCTACTTGATTGGTGTTTTTGGACTCTTTTTAATTATGATGAATCGTCTGAATTTTAAGAAATACCATTTATTTACTTACCTTTGCCTAACTGAAATAATACCATTTTTGGTTTTGACCAAATGGGTTTTGGAATTTATCCAGTGATGTGTTGAACGTAAAAGGAACTCCCAGCATGAGTGCAGCTCCAAAAGATCGCTATACCCCAGTAAAAAGCATATTGGTTTCTCAGCCTAAACCTACCGAGGCAAACTCTCCTTACCTACTCCTTGCGGAAAAGTATAAGTTGAAGATAGATTTTAGGCAATTTATCAAGGTAGAACCTGTTCCACCCAAGGAATTTAGAAAGCAAAAAATTGATATTTTGAAGCATACGGCTGTCATTTTCACTAGCCGAAATGCGATTGACCATTTTTTTGCGATTTGTAAGGAGTTCAAAATTGAAATGACTCCTGAAATGAAATATTTCTGCATTTCAGATCAGACCGCACATTACCTTCAAAAATACATTGTGATTCGCAAGCGAAAGCTTTTTGTAGGGCTTAAGACTGCAGAAGATCTGTTCGACTATTTTAAGAAACACAAAAACGAAAAATACCTCTTCCCTTGTTCTGATATTCGGAAAGATGATATTCCTGCCTACATGCAAAAGCAAGGAATAGCATTTACAGAGGCAATTATTTACCATACTGTAGCGGCTGA
>CANHCD010000205.1 GCA_947458795.1 Cyclobacteriaceae bacterium
AGAAAAAAATCTTGGGAATTGCCTTGTAAAAATATGAAGAGGGATTACATTTGCATCCACAATGCGAGAGTAGCTCAGCTGGTAGAGCACGACCTTGCCAAGGTCGGGGTCGCGAGTTCGAATCTCGTCTCCCGCTCAAAAGCCCTTGAGAAAGGGCTTTTTCTTTTCAGCTTAGGGCAACTTGACTGAAACTCTACATCGGTAGAGGAAGCCGGGATGGTGGAATAGGTAGACACGCAAGACTTAAAATCTTGTGGCCATATCGGCCGTGCGGGTTCGATTCCCGCTCCTGGTACAGAAGCCCCGTAGATCACGGGGCTTTTATTTTTAAGGCCTATTTGTAAATCAATTCGTAGTATTCGCGCGCCATGCGGTTGCTTTCAAAACTGGCCAGCACCTCTTGCATGCCTGCCTGTACGATGTCCCGCCACTTCCGCTTGTTGCTGTAATAGAGCGGGAGAATCTCGCTATTCAAGATTGCATAAAGATGATCCAAATCGTGATCGTCCTGGTCTTCGATGGAAAGATTTTCGTAGTCGGCCTGAGGCACGATAAAGCTGTTTTCTCCATGTTTGGCAAATTCACAGATCCAGCCATCGTCCGTACTGAAATTGACAGACCCGTTCATGGATGCGGTCATTCCTGAGGTGCCCGACGCTTCTCGAGGCACCCGAGGGTTATTGAGCCAGAGGTCTGAAGCTTGCTTGAGGCGCTTGCTTAGCGCCAATTCATAGCCCACACATACGGACACATTCTTGAAGCGCTTACTCAGGTGTACTAGCGAGTTGAACACCGAAATAGCACCATAATCCATAGGATAGGGCTTTCCTGCCCAGATGATTTGGACTGGAAGTTGTGTATTGTTGACTAAGGCTTCAAATCGCTCCAGGTCTCGGGTGATTAGGTCGGGGCGTTTGTAGGCAGCGAATCTTCTCGCCCAAACAATGGTGAGCACATCGGGATCGAGGATTTTGCCTGTTTGGTCTGCGACGATCTCAAAAGCACGCTTTTTGAGGTGGCGTTTTCGATCATCAAAGCCAGCATTGTCACCCTCTTCCATAAAACGATACAGCTGCTTGTCGGCCCAGTATTTCCAGTTCTGTGCGTTGGTGATGGATTGGATGGTGGGGATTCCAGCATATTCAGCCCACATTTTACGGCTGACCTCTCCGTGAAGCTTGCTCACTCCATTGGCAGCACGAGCAAAACGCAAGGCGGCTAGGCTGTGATTGAACTGGGTTCCTTCGATGCCGGTAAGTTGCCGAACTTCTTCGGTGCTGTGCCCATAGAAGTAGCTCATTTTTTCGCAGAGGTAAAAATCGTGTTTTTCGTTGCCTGCTTCTTCTGGGGTATGGGTGGTGAAAACAAGACGTTTTTGCACTTCTTCCTTTTTCCCATACTTCTTCATCAAATAAAACGCTGCGCTGACGCCATGTGCTTCATTGAGGTGATATACTTCAGGATTAAAGCCCAAAATATCAATTAGCGTGGCTCCGCCGATGCCCAAAAGCATCATTTGAGCAATCTTCGCAGCGGTATCGGAATCGTATAGGCGATGGGTAATGGTTTGACTGAGGTAGTCATTTTCGGGAAGATCCGTACTTAGCAGAAAAAGAGGCGCCGACTGGAAGGTTTCAGGCGCTAAGTAGTAGGCTTTCACCCATACCGGCTGGTTGTGAACAAGTACAGTAAATTTGATGCCCGTGTCTTCCAAATAGCTGTAATTCTTCTCGTACCACTCTGCCTTAAGGGTTTGGTCTTGGTTTCGAACCTGGTCGTAATAGCCATACTTCCATAAGATCCCGATGCCGATTAGGTTTTGCTTCAATTCATAGGCGCTCCGCAAATGGGAACCTGAAAGGAATCCAAGGCCACCGCTGTAGGTTTTTAGAGGTTGGTGAATGGCAAACTCCATGGAAAAGTAGGCCACCGATTTGGAGTATTCTGGCGCTGGAGAGTAAGGGAGCGTATAGTTGTTGAATTGTGTCATTGCGATTGGGTGCTGAGCGAATCGAAATTTACAACCAAATGCTGGAAAAGGGGGAAGCAAGCGTAAATTTTAAAGTAAAACAAAAAAAGGCCCCGTAGTGTGCGGGGCCTTTTGCTAGTTAAGGATTTGGGAGTGCCGCACGTGCGGCCCGATCTGGGTCGTTTTGCACCTCAGAGACATCGTTGAGCACCATGGTTTCTCCCTTTTCAACACTGAATTTAGGCCAGGAAGGTAGTCCTGCACCATTCGGGTTACCGGTCTTCATAAAGGAAAGCAGGGAGGCAGACATTTTTGCTGCAAGAGTCCGTGGCCGCTTTCCTCCTCCTGTATGAGTGTACATGCGGTCGGTATTGTCGTACCAAAAACAAATGTCTATGCAGTGAAACGCACGCATCCGGCCATTGTATAAGTTGGGTTCCCAGCCAAACCAGGCCATGTACACCGGTGCGGACTGCTTTGCTTTCGCGTTTCCACAAGCGACGGCTCCTTGTCTGTTGGAAGCGGCTAAAGTCATGATTTCTGCAGGCTTTTTGCCAGGGAAATTACTTTTGTAGGCCTGATATACCGACGCAGCTTTGTCTGCAAATCTAGATTTCATGGCTTCGATGATTTCTGCTTCTCCGGCTGCTTCTAGCGCAGCATTGGTTCGTGTAGCCCCCCATTCGTGAAAGGTGGTGCAAATAAGTAAGGGAATGGAGGAAGAATGGTCCTTGGGGTCGCTGAAAAACTCTCCCATAGGCACATTTACCCCATCTGCAATAGGACCAAATCCACCACGAAACCCTGGTAGCGGATTTTCTTTACGCATCCGATCTAGTGCTTTATTTGCAATATCAATGTAGGTTCTCCAGGGAATGTCTTGAAGTTTGTCTACTTCTGTGGGTCCGAGACCAGCAGCTTCCAATACAAAGCTGCCAAGCTTTTGGCTATACTCTTGGCTATTTGCTTTGAGCATGCTTCCGCTTAGCGCCACCCCCTTGTGGACTAGGCCTTTGGCAGCAGGCATGGCCATGGTGCAAGTTACCTTGGCACCCCCACCAGACTGACCCATGATGGTCACGTTGCTTGGGTCGCCCCCAAAGTTGGCGATATTGTCTCGTACCCAATGTAAGGACGCGATGATGTCGAGCTGGCTGACATTCCCCGAGGAAGCATACTTATCTCCTCCCACTCCGGATAGATCTGTGAATCCGATAGGCCCTAGTCGGTGGTTGATGGATACAAATACTGCATCTCCTTTTTTGGCAAAATTTTCTCCATGGTAGCCATCTTGTTCAATGCCGTTGCCATTCGTGAATCCACCCCCATGCAGCCAAACCAATACTGGTCTTTTTTTACCGTCTGCAAGGCCATTGGTCCAAAGGTTTAGCTTCAGGCAATCCTCGGACACATCGTCGTAGTTCCAGTGGTCTGCAAAAGAGGCATGGGCATTGGCATAGCGTCTGTCCATGATTTGAGGGGCAGTATTTCCCCACCAAATGGTGTCTTTGACTCCTTCCCAAGGACTAGGCTTTTGGGGAGGCATGAAGCGATTTTTACCGGAGGTGTCGGCTCCATAAGGAACCCCTAGAAAAGTATAGACCCCATTGAGCTGGTAGCCTCTGATTTTCCCAAATGAGGTATTTGCTACAGCAATGTCATCTCCAATGTGGAGGTACTGCTCGTCCTCATTCTCTTCAGAGGGTGCAGGAGCGGTGCCGGCACTGACAGCAAATGGTGCAGCGGCTAAGGCGGCGGAACTTACGCCGACCTTTTGTAAAAAGGATCGTCTACTGTTTTTCATAGGTTCTTTGGGCTTCAATTGAATACATAAGTTGAAACCTAAATCCTAGAAAATCAAATCGTTGACTTGCGAAGTGTTGAACGGAAAAAATAGTCCATTGGACAGGCAATCCTGAATAGGGACGGAATGTCTAGTAAAGAAAAAGCCGTTGGGCACTAAAGACCAACGGCTTAAAAATGGGTATAACTTTTTTAAAACTTCACTTTAGCAACTATTTTTTGGTCAGCTCGCTGGAGCACCACTTGGGTAGAATCGCCCTTCTTAAAAACGCTCAAAGCACGCATGTAGCCCATCATGTCGTTGATCGTGGAATCGCCAAGTTGGATCACGATGTCACCTTTCATCAAGCCAGCAGCCTGGGCAGGCTTGCCTTCAGATACGCCATCTACGCGCATCCCTTTGCCGTCGAAAAGGTAGTCGGGAACTACGCCCATTGATACAGTAAATCGAGGAGAATCACTGGAGTCTTTGGTTTTGGTGAAAGCCAATTTCGGCTCGGCATCCAGCCCAGCAATCAATCTAGAAATGTAGCGAACGACCTTGACGAGGCCATCGTAATTGATTTTTTCGGCATCGTCACTAGGCTTGTGGTAGTCGGCATGCTGACCCGTAAAGAAGTGTAGCACCGGCAGGTCCTGAAGGTAAAAAGAAGTATGATCCGATGGACCTACGCCAGATTCGGAAGGAACCAACTTGAGGCTATCCGCATTGATGGGGTCTAAAACCTTTGAAAAACTAGGACTTGTACCGACACCATGGACAGCAA
>CANHCD010000206.1 GCA_947458795.1 Cyclobacteriaceae bacterium
AAATTTTCGATGTACCGGATTTATAGTGGGTCTTAAGATTCGTGGATTACGATTTTTTCAATTTTGTCTCCAGCACGGATGGCATCGATCACTTCTAGTCCTTCTACCACCTTGCCGAAGCAGGTATGGTTCCGATCTAAATGTGCAGTATTTGCTCGGCTATGGCAGACGAAAAACTGTGAACCCCCTGTATTTCTACCGGCATGCGCCATAGATAGTACGCCACGGTCATGGAACTGGTTTCCACCATCCAATTCACATTGAATTTTGTAACCAGGACCTCCTGTACCTGTTCCTGTTGGACAGCCACCTTGGATGACAAAGTTTGGGATTACACGGTGAAAAGTAAGTCCATCGTAAAAACCTTTGGTGGAGAGGTCCACAAAGTTTTGGACCGTGATAGGAGCGTCTTTTTCATAAAACTCTACCTTCATGGTACCTTTTTCAGTAATTATCTCAGCTGTTTTCATGGCTATGGATGATGATTAGTGGTTGTTCGTTTTGCAAAAATAGCCAATGTCCTGGCTTTTTGATTCTGTCTACAAAAAAGAAAACAAAATAGATTTTGTTCCGAATCTTTTTTTTGATGAGAAGCGTAGTTTGTGTAAGAATATTGGAATCAACTCTTAAAAAAGTTTATCATTGTAACTGAATTTCATCTTATCAACCCAAAACATCCTTGGAAAAAGCACTTAACTCAGAATTTGCAGGCCCTACTGCTTTTGGTCATCCTAAAGGACTCATGACCTTGTTCTTCACTGAAATGTGGGAGCGTTTTAGTTACTATGGCATGCGTGCCTTGCTGATTATTTTCATGACCAAGACCATTGTCGATGGTGGGCTTGGATTTGATGATCCTACGGCTGGTGCAGTTTATGGCTTGTATACCATGGGAGTTTATCTCTTGGCTTTGCCGGGCGGTTGGCTCGCGGACCGTTTATTTGGTTTGAAAAAATCAGTATGGTACGGCGGAATTATCATTGCTTTAGGACACTTTATGTTGGCCATACCTGGAATTGAAGGTTGGATTTCTAGTGGTGCAGAGGCAAAAACAACCTTGAGTACCTTGGATACCACTTCTTTTTTCCTAGGTCTGCTATTAATTGTGCTTGGTACGGGTTTATTAAAGCCAAATATCAGTTCTATAGTAGGTCAACTCTATCCTGCTGGTAGTTCCAAGCGTGACGCAGGCTTTTCTATTTTTTACATGGGCATCAATATAGGTGGGTTTATCGCACCACTGGCTTGTGCTACAGTAGCTGAATACGACATGCACCTCGGGTTTGGATTGGCTGGTTTAGGTATGATCTTCGGTTTGATTCAATACAAGCTGACGGGTAAGGCTCTTGATGGCTATGGGGAAGTGCCAGTTGTGGTAACTCCAGAAGAAAAAGCTGCTCAAACCAAATTGAAATCCTTAACGTCTGTTATTGGATTGGTAGGTATCGTAGTGATAGGCTTGTTGTTTGCAGGCGTAGTACCGATTGATGTTGAGGCTATTGCTAAGTCCTCTGGTACTGTGATTGCAATTGTAGCAACTGGGTATTTGGGATATGTAATTGCTTTTGGTGGACTCAGTAGAGGCGATAAGAATAAAGTTGGAGTTATTGCCGTTTTATTCTTTTTCTCGGCCATGTTTTGGTCAGGATTTGAGCAGGCTGGTTCTACACTCAACTTGTTTGCCGAGCGCTTTATGGATCGTACGGTATTTGGCTGGGAGGTCCCTACAGGATACTTTCAATCCATCAATTCCCTATTTATCATCATCTTCGCCCCATTTTTTGCTTCACTTTGGGTGTGGTTGGGTAGAAAAAACTTGGAGCCAAGCTCTCCGCTCAAATTCACCTTTGGACTCGCCATGTTGGGGATAGGTTTTTTTGTGATGTATTTCGCAACTAAGATTGCTGCCTCAGGTGAATTGGCTGCTCCTAGTTGGTTGATTATCACCTTCCTCTTTCACACCTTCGGTGAATTGAGTTTGTCCCCTGTAGGGCTTTCTTTGGTTACCAAACTGTCTCCGAAAGGATATGGAGGTCAGATGATGGGCATTTGGTTCCTTTCTGTCGCGCTGGGCAATTTGTTTGCTGGTTTGATTGCAGGGGAGGCGAGTGGGGGCTCAGAGGAAGGCCTTGCTGCCATGCCAGACCAATTTATGCTGATTGTGTATACTGTAATGGGATCTGCTTTGGTGTTATTTCTTTTGAAGCCAGTTCTCAAGAAAATGATGGGAGAGGTGAATTAAACGGAATTTCTTAGTGTAATAAGGACTAGGTAGAAATACGAGATACCTGCCTGCGGCAGGCAGGCGAAAGACGGCATCTAAATAAATGTTGAGCACCGAATGCCGATCGAAGAATGTCGACAGGAATAAGTGCAATGTACTTCCTACAAAAAAGGAAGTACGAAGTACGAGATACGGTATTGTGTTAAGTAAGAGTTAGGAAATCAAAGTTGAGCTACCATATACATGCCTGCGGTAGGCTGGCGAAGCACGAAATTAAATTTAATAACCAACGCTGAACGCCCAACGCCAAATGTTGGAATAAGGTAGTACCATGTACCAAGTACGAAGTACAAAGTATGGATCAGAATTCTTTCCTCATCTTGCTAATTCATACCATCGACCAGATACTTTTTCAATATCGAACGCCCAACTACGAATGTTGGAATAAGGTAGTACCATGTACCAAGTACGAAGTACAAAGTATGGACCAGAATTCTTTCCTCATCTTGCTTATTCATACTAACGACTAGATACTTTTTCAATATCGAACGCCCAACGCCGATCTAAGAATGTCGAAGTGGGGATTCGTGTTCTGACCCAAATTGTACTTCTAAAGGATCTTGGTACATGGTACTTCGTACTTCGTACAAAAAAAGGGCTGCTCGTAAGAGCAGCCCTTTTAAGAAAGTGGATTTGATTAGTTCAAGAACTCATCAAATGTCAAGCTCACGTAGTACATGGAACCTACAGTTGGGTTACCCCAAGCTTGTCTGTATCCAGTGCTGTTGAATAGGTTAGATCCACCGATTTTCAATATAGACTTCAGCGCCTTCATTTTCACGCTCATTTGAGCATCAAATGTTCCGAATGCAGGCATCACAGAAAGTTGCTGTGAAGATACCGCAGGAGCTACGAAAGAGGACTGCCAAGCAAATTCACCCTGCCATCTGTAAGACATAGCGAATCCAATGTTCTTCACAATCTCACGGTTAGCGAAGTTCACCACATATCTGTACTCAGGAGTGTTGAAAGAAGGCTGGAAGCCAGTTACTGTCAACTTCTCAAGGTCCTGAAGTGTGTTGTAAGATACGTTACCACCGATGGTGTAGTTTTTAGGCAAACGGTAATCTGTGCCCAATGCCCAACCCCAAGATTTAATGGTCTCAGTTCTGTTAACTGGCATGGAGTAGATGTTTCTTGTGTTTGCGTTCAATAGGTTAAGACCCAAAGTAGATGCTAAGCTAGTAGCCACATAATTTTTATCCTGTACCAATACCTGGCCACCGATGAAGTTTTCAAAGCTGTTGAAATAGGCATAAGCATCGATCAACAATTTGTTAGCAAACAAACCTTTGTAGCCCAATTCATAAGATCTAACGGTTTCAGGTTTGAATTCGCTAGGCTTGAAAGCTACTAGCTTGTCCTTAGCTGCAGCAGCAGCGTTTGCAGGCACCAATTGTGCGGCAATCACAGGAACGATGCTAGGTACCAATGCTGCAATGGCTGCAGGTGCCTGAGCAGCTGGAATTAATCCTGCTACAACTTGCTGGGTAATGATTGAGGTAGCCTGAGTGATCGCCAACTGTGTAGCCTGTGCAATAGATGCTTGATACACTGGTGAAGATGGTTGAGTACCAGCCAAAACTGCACCACCGAAGCTAGTAACCGTAGCTAGTGAATACACTGGGTTTCCAGAGAAGTTATACTTACTTCTGAAAAGTGGAAGACCACCAATCAATCTTGCTTGAGGAGTCACAAGGTCAATGTATTGATCTTGTGTCGTTGGCAGACGGAAACCAGTCTGGTAAGAAGCTCTGAAGTTGTGAGTTCCTGCAGAATAAACACCTGATACTCTAGGGGACAACTGTCCTTTGAAGTTTTCGTTCTTATCGTAACGCGCAGAAGCAGTCAATCTAAACTTATCATTGAACATCGACTTAGCACCTTGTACATAAGCGCCGTGCTCTTTGATTGTAAATTCATCACCGTTTTCGTCAGTTGCGAAAAGGGTTTTGTCAGAGTTTAGCTGGTAAGTTCTGAAGTTTGCACCCACTACGAAGTCAGCCCATTTGATGTTTGTAAACTGGTATGAACCTTCTACGTGGTACAAGTTGGTTTTATCCACAAACTTAGCACCTACACCTTGAGCATTGCCTGGGATAGGACGACCAGTTACAGCGGCTTTAGCTGCATCAAATCCAGCAGTTCCAGGTAGCAATCGACCCTGATCAGCAAATGCTCTAGCAGCATCGTGAGCCAAAGCATTGTCTAAGCCACTAGCTCTAGCTTGAGCAAATGCACCT
>CANHCD010000207.1 GCA_947458795.1 Cyclobacteriaceae bacterium
ATCAGGGCCTTGGCAAAGGAAAATCCCTCCTCTTCGCTAATTTCAAAGCAAGGCTTTACCCATTCTTCTTGGAGCTCAAGGCCATGGTCTTCGAGGGCTTTTTTATAGCCCAAAAAGCGCTGCTCCGCGTTTTTTACTTCCATCCTTCCGCTGAGGTGCGCGATTTTTCGATAGCCCTGATGGATCAAGTGGCTGGCAGCCTGGTAGGCACCTTCAAAGTCATCGACCACAAGTTTGGGGCTGGGTAAGGATTCCGTGATTTTATCAAACTGCACCACTGCCTTGCCTTCATCCAAAAATGCCTGCAAGTGCTCGGCTTCTTTGGTTTCGTTGGAAACAGAGATCAAGAGCCCATCCACCCCCATGCCTAGGAGGTATTGGCTGGCCAAGACTTCATCTTTGAGGTGGTCGTAGGATTGGGCGAGGAGAATGCTGTATCCTCTTTTTTTGGCGGCCTCCAAGGCTCCACTGATGGTGGTGGAGAAAAAGTGATGGACGATTTGTGGCACAATCATACCCAAGATGGAAGTCCGGTTTTTTCGAAAATTAACCGCCATCGTATTGGGTACATACTGGTGCTTGGCCGCATATTCTTTGACCAGCTGTATGGTTTCCTCCGATAGGGAAGGGTAGCCATTGAGTGCTCTGGATACAGTCGAAGGAGAAAGCTTGAGTTCCTTAGCAATGTCCTTTAAGGTAATTTTTCGCTTTTCATTCATGGCCTAAAAATTTAAAGAGTGGGAATAGTCCAAGAAAAATAAATCTGCGTGTTTTTTCTCTAGAAATCTGCGTGAAAAAAGCAAAATCATGCAGAGAATTCCAGCTGTTTTGACTTACAACATGGGCCTAAACTGCTTTAGGAAGCGGACGTCGTTTTCTGTAAACAAGCGCAAGTCTTTGATTTGGTTTTTGAGCATGGCAATTCGCTCGATACCCATTCCGAAGGCAAAACCGGTGTATTTTTTGGAGTCGATGCCGCAATTTTCTAGGACGTTAGGGTCTACCATGCCTGCTCCACCAATTTCTACCCATCCGCTGTATTTGCATACGTTGCAGCCCTTGCCTCCGCATATCAAGCAGGAGATGTCAATCTCTGCGCTGGGCTCGGTAAAAGGGAAGAACGAGGGGCGAAAGCGCACCTTGGTTTCCTTGCCAAACATCTCTTTAGCGAAGTGGTATAAGGTATTCTTCAGGTCGGCAAAACCAACATTTTCATCTACATAAAGTCCTTCTACCTGATGGAAAATGCAGTGTGCACGGGCAGAGATCGCCTCGTTTCGGTACACGCGTCCAGGAGAGAGGGTTCGGATAGGTGGCTTTTGATTTTCCATCACGCGTACTTGCACGGAGGAAGTATGGGTTCGTAGTGCGATGTCTGGATTTTTCTCGATAAAAAAAGTGTCCTGCATCTCGCGAGCAGGGTGATTTTCCGGGAAGTTCAGCGCCGAAAAGTTGTGCCAATCGTCCTCGATCTCAGGTCCCTCGGAGAGGTTGAAGCCGATGCGCTCAAAGATCTCAATGATGCGCTGGCGTGTAGCTGTAAGCGGGTGAATCGCTCCCAATGGGGAATTGGAGGGAGGCAAGGTCAGGTCAATATCGGCCGTCTTTTGTTTTTGATTTGCTGCAGCAACCTTCTCAATCAGGGCTTGAAATTTTTCTTCTGCAAGTTGCTTTACTCCATTGACCAACTGGCCGTAGGCGCGTTTTTCCTCGTTTGGAATGCTGCCCATAGCTCCCATCAATTCACCGACCACACTTTTCTTGGAAATAAACTCCATTCTGTAGGCCTCCAGTTGGTCTGGGGTGCTTGCATCTGCTGCTGTGATAGCCGCTTTGATTGCTTCGATTTTCTCCTGATACATGACGTGCCTGTTAATCCTTTGGCAAAGCTACCAATTTCTAAATTTTTTAGGGTAATCGCCCAAGAGTTTCCTTTAGCGATTACCCCAAATTGTGCTTACCAAGTTCTACCGCCTGGAGGTCTTCCCATCATCCAAGGTTCTTGGGGCTGCGCGGCTGGCTGTTTGAAGTTGCCTAGGATGTAAGTAAAGGTGATCATGCCGTAGCGGGTGAGCACGTTCGTAAAGACGTCGGTCACGGCCACATCAGAGATGGTACGGCTGATGCTGTTGTTTTGATTCAACACGTCAAACACCACGGCCTTGAGTTCTGCCTTGTTGTTTTTCGCAAATCGGATGCCTCCTTCGAGATTCCACAACCAGAAATTCTGGTTGAAACCTTCAGATAAGCCCGTGTATAGCGAGTGAGCTACGTTATTGCCCATAAAAAACTTGCCATTCTTAGAAGAGAAGTAGAGGCGCATCGTAGACTCTTGCTGGTAGTAGTTGTTTTCTAAGTTTTGCTGCAAGGAGGAGTTGACAATGTTGTAGGATCCGGTACTGCTGATCGAGAAATCAACGTTCTGGCTGATGTTGGAATTGAAGGTCAGGCCTTGGCTTAGTGTGAGGTTGTCGTTTCGATTGGTTACCCCGTTGATGATACCCGGCGTACGGTTGAAGCTCACCCGGGTGTTCATGTTAAACTGGGTTTTTAGCTTTTTGAGTGGAGCGCCATAGGTCAAGAAGAAGCTAGATCGAATGTTGCCATCCAGGTTGACCGGTCGGGAAAGTTGCCCTCCTGAACGAAGAAGAATTTCGTTGTTGATTAGCGTATCTCGGGTAGTCAAGAAGGTGCTATTTCCTATAAAATCAGAAGTTGCCGAATGGGTAACAAATAGGAAGAGGGTCCTTGATTTTTCGAGATTGATTTTGCTGATGTTCGCGAAAATATTGTGGTTGTAACTTTGGCCCAGATCTGGATTACCTACGCGTAGGTTAAGGGGATTCTGGTTGTTGACCACATTTTGTAAATCGCTGACGCTAGGTTCATTGGTGCTAGTGCGGTAACGTACTCTCCAGCTGAACCCAGTTTCTCTATTGCGATAATTTAAATTTGCACTAGGTAAGATGTTATTAAAGCTTCTATTGAAGATTCCTTCGGTAGGGAAAAATGCCTGATTGTTTAGCTGTGCATTTTGGTAGTCTAGATTTAGGTTGACAGACCAGGCCTGGTTGTTGTATGCGTAGCCAGAGCGCAAGCGCTGGGTGATGAATTTGTTGTCAAACTCATTGCTGAGGGCCGTGTCGAGCAGGGCTCTGCGTTCCGAGTCTAGGATATAGGTTTTTTGATCGGCAGCTGTTTTGTTGTTGCCGATTTGGTAGCCAAAGGTTCCGATGGCGTTGGTGCTCAGCTGTTCAGTAAAGGTCAGGTTGACGCGGTAGTTGAATCCTTCGTTAAGGGATTTGGTCTCTTGGAAGGTAGTATCTTGTGTTTTTCTTCTAAAATCCTTGCTAGCAGCTTCCAATTCTGAAAATTGGTCACGATTGTTCCAGGCAGTAAACACTTCTGTAGAGAGGGTTCTTCCTTTTTTATCGAATTTGTACCGGTAAGTCAGGTTGTTGGACAGGTTTAAAGCCGATGTTGTGGCATCGGTGATTGAACGAAGTGCAGAGAGTGAATCTCCTCTGCTGGTACGTGTAAGTGCATCTCGGTCGCTAAAAGTACTGTTGTCCTGAAAGGAGAAACTAGGTGTGAGAACGATGGAGTTTTTTGCATCGAGGTCTCCCTCAATTCGCGCATTCGCTCTGTGGTTGTTGTTTTTTACCGTGTTGATTAGATTTTCTTGGTAGAATTGGCGAAGGCTTTCGTTTACTACTGTTTCTCTGTTGGTGGTTTGTCTAAGGGAGTTGGTGGTATTGTTGAAGAAATAGCTTCCCGTGACATTGAATTTTTTACCCCATTTGTCGGAATAGTTTAGTCCGACCGCGTTGGTAGTAACTATTCCACCGCTGTTGCCCACAAGGAAGTTATTGTTTCCTCCACCGCCCCATTGGCCGCCACCTCCGCCACCACCAGGTCCTCCTCGCATGCCGCCAAATCCGCCCATTCCACCTCCTGCTGAGGAGTTGGCAGTTAATCCAGCGAGATCTTGGCTTGAAAAGTTTTGTCGGTTGATGTTGTTATAGAGTCCAAGAATAGAAATCCGCTTGTCCTCTTTAAAGAAGTTGACACTACCACCCGCAGCATAGCGGTCGTCATTGCCGTAGCCTGCATAGGTTCTTCCGAAGGAGCCATTTTTGCGATCCGAGCGGAGGATAATGTTGATGGTTTTGGTATAGTTTCCATCGTCAAAACCTGTGAGTCGGCTTTGATCGGAGCGCTGGTCCAGCACTTCTACGCGATCGATTGCATCTGCAGGTAGGTTGCGAAGCGCAATGCTAGGGTCGCTGCCAAAGAATTCACGGCCATCCACTAAAATTTTTTGAACCTGCTCTCCCTGGGCTTGAATTTGTCCTCCCTGCATCGTGATGCCGGGCATTTTTTTGATCAAATCCTCTGCTTGGGCGTTGGTTTGTGTTTTGAAGGCATTGGCATTGAAGGAAGTTGTATCTCCTTTTTGCTCACCTACTACACTTACTCCTTGCACGAGAACTTCTCCGAGAACTTTGGTGTCCTCGAG
>CANHCD010000208.1 GCA_947458795.1 Cyclobacteriaceae bacterium
GTAGGAAAGCGTTGGAAATCTGCTGAGATGACTTCGATATTTCGATCTTCCAAGGCTTTTTGCATCAAGCCAAAGTCTTCAAATTCGGTGTAAGCAAAAATCTCCCCTTCATTCTCTGCGATTTCAGTAAGTCCAAAATCGATCAATTCCAATTCGAGCTCTTCTAGGTCGTATGCTGCTTTTGCAAAACGGAATACTGCTTTATGCTCAAACATGAAGCTAACGGATCCGGAAGTACCCATGGAGCCTCCTGCTTTGGCAAAGTAGGACCGTACGTTAGCCACGGTTCGATTGGTATTGTCTGTGGAAGTTTCCACTATAAAGGCGATTCCAAAAGGGCCATAGCCCTCATATACCACTTCTTCGTAGTCTTTTTCATCCTTATTGGAAGCCCGCTTGATCGCGCCTTCGATACGATCCTTTGGCATTTGCGCACCTTTGGCGTTTTGGATGACAGTCCGAAGTTTGGCATTACTAGATGGGTCCGGTCCGCCCACCTTCACGGCCATGACGATTTCCTTCCCTAGTCGGGTAAATACCTTGGACATCTTGTCCCAACGCTTGAATTTTCGCTCTTTTCTGAATTCAAATGCTCTTCCCATGGATATGCTGTTTATAGGAAACAAAAATAGCAATTTCTTTTAGCTGACGAAGTGCATTTTTAGGACGGAGGGAAAGTTCTACCCAACAAAAAATATGGAATTCAAAAAATGAGTTCAAAGATAAGATTAAACCTATGAGGAATATCGAGGTCTAAATTTCGAAACAAACCAATGAAAAGATGAAAAAATGGATCCTTGGAGCAGCAGTCATGACTTGTATCAGTCTTGGCCTGTCTGCGCAACATCAGAAGAACAACTCTCGAGAACTCAGTGCATCAGAGCGCGCAGAAAAGATGAGCAATCGAATGGCGGAAGAACTGAAGCTTACCGAAGAGCAGAAAAAGCAGGTAAGCAAAGTGGTACTTGAAAATGCCACTAGGCAGGAGGAGCTTATGCAAAAGCGAAAAGCAGAGTTTGAAGCTCAAAAGGGATACAGAATGGAGCAAGATAAAAAGATCGCAGCCATCCTGACAGAAGAGCAAAAAACGATTTGGGAGCAGCGGAAGGAAGCCATGCGAACTAGAGGAAACGATCATTCTCGTGGGGATCATTCCCAAGGCGGAAGACCTAGATTCCGAAGAGGGCGTTAACAAAAAAGGGCCACAGTAATGTGGCCCTTTTTTTATTGCTAATTAGCTTTAAACTTGTTCACGCTGCTCCTCTACTTCAAAATAGGAGGCGTCTTTTTTGGGCAAGGAAGAGCTGCCCATCAAATAGCTGTCTACCTGGACTGCGGCCTCTCTGCCTTCGGATATCGCCCATACGACTAGAGATTGTCCCCTTCGCATGTCTCCTGCAAGAAATACTTTCGGGTTTGAACTGGCATACTGCTTGGATTTGGGGAGCTGGTTTTCAAGAAGTTCCACCCCAAAACTGCCCAACAAATCGTTTTGTCCTGGACCAACATATCCGATGGCCAGGAAGGCCAAATCACAGGCTAAGGTCCGCTCTGTACCTTCTACTACCTCATAAATCATCCGCCCTCCGGCATCTTTCCAAACGATATCTACTACCACTAGTCCGGTGACTTCCCCCTTTTCGTTGCCAACAAATTCCTTGGTAAGCACAGAGAAGAGTCGCTCAGCACCTTCCTCATGTGAACTGGAAGTTCGCAAGGTCATGGGCCACTCTGGCCAAGGATTAGAAGTGGTTCGCTTAACGGGTGGTTTGGGAAGTAATTCCAATTGGATGACTTGCCTGGCTCCATGTCTTCTGGAGGTTCCAATGCAGTCACTTCCAGTATCTCCACCTCCAATGACGAGCACATTTTTGTCGGTTGCCGAGATTGGATTTTCCGCTACCTCTCCACCGATCACTTGATTTTGAGGGGCAAGGAAGTCCATTGCAAAATGCACTCCTTTAAGTGTACTTCCGGGAATAGAAAGTCCTCGGGGTTTTTGGGCTCCTACGGATAAAACTACCGCATCGAAGTTTTTCAGTACTTCTTCAGCTGCCAAAGTTGACCCTATTTCCGTTTGGGTACTAAACTGAACACCCTCTTCCTCCATCAGGGAGATTCTCCGATCGATCACCCATTTTTCCAACTTAAAATCTGGAATACCATAGCGCAGTAGCCCACCAATTTTGGCATTTTTTTCAAAAAGGGTCACTTCATGTCCTGCCTGATTGAGTTGGTCTGCAGCAGCAAGACCTGCAGGTCCTGAGCCAATTACTGCCACCCGTTTCCCGGTTCTTACCTTTGGAGGGGAAGGGGCAATTAGACCAAGATCGTAGGCTTTCTCGACAATGTTCTTTTCAATCAACTCGATGGCAACTGGATCCTTATTGATTCCTAGCACACAGCTTGCTTCACAAGGAGCAGGGCATATTCTACCCGTAAATTCCGGGAAGTTGTTTGTACTCTTCAGGATGCGGATGGCCTGAGGCCAATTTTCCTGGTAGACTGCTTCGTTAAATTCAGGGATCACATTTCCGAGTGGGCAGCCGTGGTGGCAAAAAGGCACTCCACAGTCCATGCAGCGAGCTGCCTGGTTGTGTAGCTGCTTTTCAGAAAATGGCATATAAATCTCCTTGTAATCCCCAAGTCGAACTTGTGGATCACGGCTGGAAGGGGTTTCTCGATTGTAGTTTAAAAATCCGTCTTTGGCACCCATATTATGCAAATGTTCGTTCTTGTTGTTCTGATCTTTTTGCCAATACCGCTTTGTAGTCTCTCGGCATCACTTTGATAAACTTGGTTTTGGTGAGTTCCCAATTATCCAAGTAGGCTTGCGCCAAGGCACTTCGAGTGAATGCCAGATGCCGCTTCAGGTAGCTGTATAGCGTATCAAAATCATGTTCATCCAAAGGATCTAGATCTACCAATTCCCGATTGATTTCGCCTTGGTATTCCTGCAAGATATAGGCGATTCCACCGCTCATTCCCGCTCCAAAATTTCTGCCGATTTCACCAAGGTTGACGAGCAGTCCTCCTGTCATGTATTCGCATCCATGGTCACCAATCCCTTCAATTACGGCTTTGACACCTGAGTTACGCACGCAAAAGCGCTCTCCGCCTTTGCCATTGATAAAGGCTTCCCCTGAGGTGGCGCCATAAAAGGCCACATTCCCGATTAGGATATTTTCTTCGGCTTTGAATCGGGCATTTCTACTCGGGTAAATGATCAACCTGCCTCCAGATAAGCCTTTTCCAAAGTAATCATTCGCTTCTCCCTCTAGCTCAAAGTTTACCCCTCGGGCAAGGAACCCACCAAAGGTCTGTCCAGCCGAACCACTGAAGGTGAGGTGGATGCTGTCTTCGGGAAGGCCAACGCTTCCGTAGATTTTGGAGATCTCATTCGAGAGCATGGCTCCTACGGATCGGTCGGTATTTTTGATATCAAAGTGCCCCTGGATTGGGATGGCCTGTTCCAAGGCAGGAGTTGCTTTAGCGATCAACTTTCGGTCTAGCACATCGTCCAAAGAAACCTCCTGGTCGATTTGCTTGTAGATTCCCACATGACTTGGCACTTCTACTTTATGGAATATTGGCGAAAGGTCCAACTTATCCCATTTCCAGTGTTTGAGATGGGTGCTGGCTTGCAAGACTTGGCTTTGGCCTACCATCTCATCAATGGTACGGAAGCCAAGGGAGGCCATGATCTCCCGAAGGTCCTGCACGATAAATTTGAAGTAGTTGACGACATGGTCGGGGTCGCCTGTGAATAGTTTTCTCAGCTCTGGATCTTGAGTTGCGATACCAACAGGGCAGGTGTTCAGGTGGCATTTGCGCATCATGATGCATCCTTCGGCCACAAGTGCTCCAGTAGCAATGCCCCATTCTTCAGCACCCAAAAGCGTGGCAATGGCAAGGTCTCTACCTGTTCGCAGTTGCCCATCTGTTTGAAGTACCACGCGACTCCGTAGGTTATTTTTGACTAGGGTTTGGTGTGCTTCAGAGAGCCCAAGTTCCCAAGGCAGTCCAGCATGACGAATTGAGCTCAAGGGAGATGCTCCCGTGCCGCCATCTGCGCCAGAAATCAGGATTACATCTGTCATGGCTTTGGCTACGCCAGCAGCGACGGTACCTACTCCTGCTTGGGAAACCAATTTTACATTGATTCGAGCAGTTCGATTTGCATTTTTTAGATCGTAAATCAACTGAGCCAAGTCCTCAATGGAGTAAATGTCGTGGTGTGGAGGCGGGGAAATTAAGCCCACTCCTGGAGTGGCATGACGTACGCGACCAATCCAGTCGTCCACTTTATGTCCTGGAAGTTGCCCTCCTTCTCCAGGCTTTGCGCCTTGTGCCATCTTGATTTGAAGTTCGGCCGCATTCGTCAAGTAATGGGAAGTCACTCCAAAGCGGCCAGATGCCACCTGCTTGATTGCAGATCGTTCCCAATCTCCGTTTGCCTTTTTTTCATAGCGCTGCTCATCCTCTCCAC
>CANHCD010000209.1 GCA_947458795.1 Cyclobacteriaceae bacterium
TCAAAGGAGTGGTTTTCAATCAGGTGACCCTACAAATGGGGCCAATTGAAGAATCTGCAGAGGGTCAGACGCCCATTTCTGGCATGGTCATGAAGTTTATCGACTCTAAAAATCAGGTGCTCTTGAGTTCCATCAACCAAGCTGAGCTACACGTACAGGGAGATGGGCAAGTTCAAGTCATTGAAGATGAAAAGGGTACTAAAGTGCCCAACAATTTCTTCCCTTCGTCTGCCATAATTGGCTATGAGACTACCTCAAAATTGCAGCGAGCAGGGATCAGTTCTTACATGAATGCCTTGTACAAAAAGGAATTGCAGCGCAAAGATTGGTTGCTTTATGCCATTACGCCCAACACAGGGGATGATTTGAAGCGCTCCCTTCGGCAGTTTAAAGTCAATAAAGACAAGGTCGTAATCACTGTAATCTATTCCAAAACCAAATAGGGCAAATTTTAAGGAACTGCCCTACAATCCCCTTTTGATTTTTTAAAAGGGGATTGTTTTTTTTGGCACAATTCCTGTTTCTTTGTCTTACCAAAACCAACTTTTATAAATTTTTAGTTATGTGCGGAATTGTCGCTTACGTGGGGCAGCAGGATGCCCTTCCCATTATCATCAAGGGTCTTAAAAGATTAGAATATAGAGGATATGATTCGGCAGGCGTAGCCCTACTCGATCAGCGAGGACTTAGTATTTATAAAAAGAAAGGAAAGGTCGCCGAACTAGAAAAGTTCCTAGAAGAAACGGGAGATATCCACGCCAACGTAGGCATCGGTCACACGCGCTGGGCCACCCATGGGGAGCCCAACGACGTCAATGCACACCCGCATTATTCCTCTTCCGAGCGGTTTGCAATGATCCACAACGGCATCATTGAAAACTACGAGGTGCTCAAGAAAGACCTGCTCCAAAAGGGATATACCTTCCAGAGCGAGACGGATACCGAGGTTTTCGTAAAGTTTATCGAAGATATTTACCAGCACAATGGCTGTTCCTTAGAGGAGGCCCTTCGCTTGGCGCTACACAAGGTGGTGGGAGCTTATGCGATCGTGTTGATCAACTTAGAGGAACCCAATACGCTGATTGCGGCTCGAAAAGGATCTCCATTGGTGATTGGTGTGGGGGAAAAGGAATATTTCTTTGCTTCCGATGCTACACCGATCATTGAATACACCAATAAGGTCGTGTACCTAGATGATTACGAAATCGCCGTGGTACGCAATGGGGAGCTTCAGATCAAAACCATTGAAAATGTCGAGACCAACCCCTACATCAACCAGTTGGAGATGGAGTTGGAGGCGATAGAAAAGGGAGGCTACGAGCATTTTATGCTCAAGGAAATCTTTGAGCAGCCGAAGTCCATTGCCGATTGCTTGCGAGGAAGATTGGATGCCAAGTCGGGGAGACTGGTGCTTGGAGGTTTGCGAGAGTACATGAATAAGTTTCAGAATGCCGAGCGCATCATCATCACCGCTTGTGGCACTTCTTGGCATGCCGGCTTGGTGGCCGAGTACTTATTTGAGGAGTTTGCACGGATTCCGGTGGAGGTGGAGTATGCTTCTGAGTTTCGATACCGCAACCCCGTCATCAACGAAAAAGATTTTGTGATTGCGATCTCCCAATCTGGGGAGACAGCCGATACGCTTGCTGCCATTGAACTGGCCAAGTCCCGTGGAGCCACCATTTTTGGGGTATGCAATGTGGTGGGTTCTTCCATTCCGCGTACCACCCATGCGGGATCTTACACCCATGCTGGCCCAGAGATCGGTGTGGCCTCTACGAAGGCCTTCACGGCTCAAATTTCCGTATTGGCCATGATGGCCTTGAAGTTGGGCTACCAGCGGGGAACGCTTCCTGAAAGCACCTACATTCAATTGCTTCACGAGCTTGCCGCCATCCCTGCCAAGGTAGAAAAGGCGCTGCAGACCAATGCTCTCGTAGAGAAAATTGCAGCTGAGTACAAGGACGCGCGCAACATGCTGTATTTGGGCAGGGGATACAATTTCCCAGTGGCCTTGGAAGGAGCCTTGAAGTTGAAGGAGATCTCCTACATCCATGCAGAAGGGTATCCAGCAGCAGAAATGAAGCACGGACCGATCGCCTTGATTGACGAGGAGATGCCGGTGATTTTTATCGCTACTCAGGATAGTTCCTACGAAAAGGTAGTGAGCAACATCCAAGAAGTGAAAGCCCGCAAAGGCAAGATTGTGGCGGTGGTCACCGAAGGAGATACGCAGGTGAAGGCGCTTGCCGATCACGTGATTGAAGTGCCTCTTACGCACGAGGCCTTTACGCCTTTGCTTTCTGTGGTGCCACTTCAGCTATTCTCCTACCACATCGCGGTAATGCGCGGATGCAATGTGGATCAGCCAAGAAACTTGGCCAAGTCGGTGACGGTGGAGTAAGTAGCCAAGTTTATTTGCGTAACAGCCTTAAACTCTTTATTTCCATTGATATTCAAATAAATACGCTTTCAATAAGGGAGGGTATTTATTTGGATTATCAGGAGTTTTTGAATTAGTTTATTTGCGGTTTATCCACCATTTACGTTACAGGTAGCATGGGATACAGCAGGATTTCTCAGTACTCAAATACACTGGGATTGCTGACTCTCTTGGGAAACACTTTTTAATCAAGTGCTAAAACAAAAAAAGTGCACTTATTACTCGAACTTACAGCTCAATTCATTAATTTTCCATTTACATATGGAAAACATTTTACCAATACAACTGCATACTAATTTCAAATCCGATACAAATTTAGTTTCCCGGATTCTTGAACTTACCAATAAAAGTTACGTAACCAATACCCAACTTATTGAGCGTGAAATAGAACATAACAGTGATATCTATATCATTACTAATGATAGTGAAGAATTACTGGCATTTTTCATGGTTAATTTCGAGCAAGTTATTGGGATTGATAGCTATTATTTAGGTTTGAGTGCATGCAGGGATGATCTCAAAGGGAAAGGCCTTGGTAAATCATTGTATTTGTATTTTTTGAAAAATTGCAGGGAAAAAGAGATTCAGGCTGAAAAAAAATTCTTGCTGTGGTGGACCACTGCAACACCGATAGTTTACTACTGGTTTAACAAATATGTTTCAAATGTTCAACCTGATATGAATGGAGATTTTGATGAAACCGGTAGGAATATTGTTGAATCAATTATTAAGGAGAAGTTTCCTGAACTTGAGATTGACAAACAACATCCTTTTATTTTACGTTCGGTAGCCGAAAATACAGTTTATTCAGCCAATGAACAGCAGCGATTAATTCAGGCCACAGAAAACCTTGGTATGGATGTTTTTCAACGATTTAATCTTAAAGAAGAGAATGCAGACCGATTTCTGATGTTTGGTTATGCACCTGACTGATTGTAATCAATAAATACAGCAAGAGCGTAAGCATCGATTAATAATCTGCCATAAGCCGGTCCCATATCAACTAAATAGGGATTAGCTGCTGAAGCTTTCGATGAACCCATTACTTTATCACTTTTAGATCCAGCCGATTGGATTGCCTGATTAAACAGGTAGGTACATTGTAAAGTGGTTAATTTGTACTTTTCCTTCAGGTCTTCTAGAATCGTATCTTTACTACTGCGATCCTCATTATTTAATAATTGTGCTGCTTTAGAATGCAGATTTTTGATTTTACTTGAATGAAAGGCGTTTAGCGCTGTACTATCATTTGCAATTTTGTAATATGCAATCAGACAGGCTTCCCTCAGCGCCGGATCAACAAGTGTAAAATCTTTCATTAAAAATTCCTTCAGCTTAGTTCCTTTACTCTCAGAATAAACAGAAGCAAACTTTTGAATTCTATTAATTTTCTGATCAAATGGTGCCGGCTCAAAAATGGGAATTAGCCTGGTTTTTAACTGATCGTTTAGCGTATTGTCCAGTAGCTCAAGTGCAAAGAGTCGGTTTTCGATATCTTGGGTATCCTCATTTGTAATTATATCATAAATTACCTGAATTGCAGATGGATCATATAAGACTTTCAGCAATTCAAATAAAACCTTAACCAACATACCATTGTATGACTTTAACTGTGATTGCAATTCAGCATCATCAATATTTTGAAGATCAGACTGTGCAGACATAACTAAAATCAATTCGTTACTGTAATATTCGCAGAGATTTTCAAAGTAAAACAATTCCGATACTTCAGTTTTCGTGGAGTTTGCATTGTAAGCTTTCAATATTTCAAATCTTAATTGTAGATCTGAAATCTCTGAAAATTCCTTTACAAGTTTTAGTGGAAACTTCTTCCCTGGACCGCTGAAATAGTAAATAACCAATAGTCTGTGGAAGAAATTATCGGTTGCGAAATAAGAAGATATAATCTTCGGATTCAGATGATCATTGTCAACTGAGTCAATATGACTTAAAATTCTTGGCGAATAGTGTATTAATTGATTTATACCGCCTTTAATTTTAAATTCAGCAATTGAAGAGAGGGCTAAATTTAAAGCTACAA
>CANHCD010000210.1 GCA_947458795.1 Cyclobacteriaceae bacterium
TGGCCTGGTGTACGTCTTCTTTGGATGCGGAAACCCCGCGCTGCAGGTAGCGCTCGTTCATGGCGAGGGAATGATTTGGTTGCTCAAAGGTAACCAATTGCAAAATTGAAAGATTGAAAAACTTAAAATTTGTGGCTATACCTGAAGGGGTTTCAGCACTTCAATTCGAGCCTTAAGTTTGAGGATCGGAATGCGAAAAGGTGAAAAAGACAAAAGCCAAGTTTCCCTGGCTTTTGTCTTTTTTGAATTCTAGAAATTTATTTTTTCCCAACCAAAATCAGGTCTTCTTGGGGCGTGATCAGGTAAGTGGCGCCACTTTCATTGACCACAGCCATTTCTTCTACAGAAATGGTTTTTTCAGTTCCATCGGCCTGCTTCCAGCAGTGGAATCCATCAAAGGCAAAGACCATTCCTTTCTTCAAGAGTTTTTGGGCTGCAGGTCGTGGTGTAGGAATGCGTGCGCCTCCCAAATTTGGTCCAACATCGTGCGCCACATAACCCACGGGGTGACCTGTACTCCAAGGCACATAGAGGGATCCATTGGCATCCATCAGGTCTCGCTGGGCACGGTCGACATCTTCGCCCTTTACACCAGGCTTCATGGCAGCAAGTGCAATACGGCTACCTGCCTTACCATTTTCCCAATAGGTCTGGATATCCTTAGGCGCGCTAGTTTCACCTTCTTTCAATACATAGGCAAACCGCTGGATATCACTTACCCATATGCCGTATAGTTTCACACCAAAGTCAGTTTGAATGACATCCCCTGGCTGAATTACCTTGTCGGTAGCATGGGAGTGCCCTCGGTCAGGACCAGAGTTGACATTGGGGTTTTGATCGGGGTGCCAGGCATCTGTGACTCCATATTCCGCCATTTTGGCTTTCAAAAACTTGGCTACGTCTGCATCAGTAGTTTTGCCTGGGACAATGCTGGCATAGGCCTCCTCTTGAAAATCAGAGGCAAGCTGGGCTGCCTTCTTCAGAATTTCTACTTCCTCAGGGAGCTTGATGGAGAGCCATTCGTAGACCAATTCCTCGGAGGAAACGAGCTTGCTCTTGTCAGTACCCATCAAGGCAATCAATTCCTCGTGTTGGCTATGGGTGAGTCCATCAGCCATTTCGTTGCTTGCGGAGGAGTTGATTGCTACCGTCGGGAATCCTTTTTCTTTGATAAAGGAGACCGCCTTGGCCACTGCTGATTCACCTCTTGGGATTCGCTCTACCTTTTCATGGATAGCGAGGTCTTCCAAGGCTTTTGCTTCTCCTTCGGGTGAAAAAGCTAGGGAATGAAAGCCTGTTTCATCTGCATAAAAAAGGAAAGCCGCGGTGCCACTTGCATTTTCACCACCCACATGCGTTGCGATGGGGTCGTTGTAATTTTCGCGGCAGATGACTAGCCAGCTTGCAACCTTGGCATTTTTTAAGGCTTCAGGGAGCAATTGATTGATTCTTTTTTTACGGATTTCAGGCCAAGGGTTTTCACCCCAATGGGTGAGGGGATCTATTTTTTTGGTTTCGGATTCGGGGTTGGTTGGAGAAGAACATGCCCATCCAAGGAGAACTAGTGCGATTACTAAAAAAGTATGTTTCATAGGGGTATCCAATTTGTTTGGTAAATTAATTAGATTTTTGTGTAGTTAAGCCTTAGTTTTTTTCTTCTTTGCGCTTTCTTTAAGAAAATTGGGAGCATAAAAATCTTTTATTTTGAACAAAACTATAGTTGAAGCGTGTTATCAGCAGGTTAGTAAAGCTTCGATCCAGTAAATGAAAATAGGAATTGTTTGTTACCCTACCTTCGGAGGTAGTGGAGTGGTAGCCACTGAATTGGGCAAAGGACTTGCGAAAGTGGGCCATGAAGTGCATTTTATTACCTACAAGCAGCCCATGAGGCTGGATTTTTTTAGTGAAAACCTATTCTACCACGAGGTAGACATCAAGAGTTATCCCTTGTTTGAGTTTGCTCCTTATGAGCTAGCCCTTGCAAGTAAAATGGTGAGTGTGGTCAAGTACGAAAAGTTAGACTTGCTCCATGTGCATTATGCCATTCCGCATGCTTCGTCTGCTTACATGGCCAAGCAAATACTCAAAACCCATGGTATTTCGATTCCAGTGGTGACGACCCTTCATGGGACAGACATCACCTTGGTGGGAAAGGATCCGAGTTACGAGCCGGTAGTTACTTTTTCCATCAACCAATCTGACGGGGTAACGGCTGTTTCGGAAGACTTGAGAAAAGAGACCTACGATTACTTCGACATCAAGCGAGACATTGAGGTGATTCCGAATTTCATCGATTTGGAGCGCTTTAAGAAGCAGCGAAAGGAGCACTTTAAACTTGCTATTTGTCCCAATGGCGAAATGCTTTTGGTCCATACCTCCAACTTCCGGAAGGTGAAGCGGGTAGAAGATGTCATTCATGTGTTTTACAACGTACGAAAAGAAATTCCTGCCAAGTTGCTTCTAGTAGGCGATGGGCCCGAGCGAGATCGCATGGAGCGTCTTTGCCGCAGCCTAGGTACTTGCGAAGACATTCGTTTTTTAGGCAAGCTTGAGGCGGTAGAGGAAGTACTTTCCGTCGCAGATCTATTTTTGATGCCTTCGGAAAAAGAAAGCTTTGGGCTAGCGGCTTTGGAGGCGATGGCCTGTGAGGTGCCAGTGTTATCCTCCAATGCTGGTGGAATCCCCGAATTGAATTTGGATGGAATTACAGGCTTTGCCTGCGAGGTAGGTGATGTGGAGGACATGACCAAAAAGGCGCTCTTTATTTTGGATGCCGCCAATTTGCCAGGATTTAAGGAGCGGGCATTGGCTCGAGCCAAGGAATTTGACATCGACCAGATTCTTCCTTTGTATGAGGAGTATTACCGCAAAACCATTGCATTGACTCAAGAGGAAGAAAAAAAGATGAGTTAAGTCAGGAAAGAAAAAAAAATTCGAAAAACGGAAACCCTTATTTTTGTAGGATAGTTAATACCTCTAGTACAACACCATTTTTAAAAACTACCTAAACCACTAGTTACCATGAAAAAGATTGGGAGATTAGATCGACCTGATAATTTTGGTTCGGCTACGCTGTTTTCTAATCCTGTGCTTGAGCGAATTTCAAGAACGCACATTTCCATCCCCATTTCCCTATTTTTAGCCATCTCCTCCGTTTCGTTGTATTATGGGCTGGTATCCACTTCCATCCCTGTTGGATTTGGTTTAGCCTTTGTCTTTCTTGGCCTTTTGACCTTTACGTTTGTGGAGTACATGATGCACAAGCATTTTTTCCACATGGAGCCAGATACGCCAATTAAGGATAAGTTGCAATACAACGTCCACGGGGTACACCACGATTACCCCAAGGACAAGGACCGCTTGGCCA
This sequence comes from Cyclobacteriaceae bacterium, assembly GCA_947458795.1. GTDB lineage: Bacteria > Bacteroidota > Bacteroidia > Cytophagales > Cyclobacteriaceae > Algoriphagus. The sequence continues at coordinate 3,368 of CANHCD010000210.1, forward strand.
TGCCTCCTTTTGTGAGTGCAGCCTATGCAGCGATTCTTTACTTGTTGTTTACGCTGTTGATGGGTGATTTTGGGCTCTATTTTTTACCTGGATTTCTGCTGGGCTATGCTGGGTATTTGGGAGTTCATTACGTCGTGCACGTTTACAACCCGCCGAAGAATTTTTTCAAGGTCTTGTGGGTCAACCATGCCATTCATCATTACAAAGACCCAGATGCTGCTTTTGGGGTAAGTTCACCGCTTTGGGATTACCTTTTAGGAACCCTCCCCAAAAAAGAATAAACAAACCTCCGGAAAGGAGGTTTTTTCTTTGGTTCTGGTTTCTAGACTTGAAAATCCACTGAGGTCCTACATTCAGTCAGGTGCCAAAAGTTTAATACATGAAGAAAGTTTCAATTATCGGTTTGGGATGGCTTGGCGAAGCTGCAGCTTTGCTTTTGCAAAGGCAGGGGAATCTCGTGCTAGGGTCTTCCACACGTCCAGAAAAAGTGGAACTCCTTCGCGGAAAAGGCTTGGATGCTATTCACTTTGCCCTAGATCCCAATCCCAAGGGGACAGCTTACCACCGACTTTTTGATTCCGAGATTTTGATAGTGACCCTTCCGCCAAGGAGTAGGCATGGCGATGGGGAAGCCTACCTGAAGCAACTTGCTTCCCTGCGTACTTTAGTTGCAAACTCAGCTGTAAAGCAGGTCATCTTTATTTCCAGCACCGGGATTTACCCCAATGAAAACAAAGCGGTGTCCTACACCGAGGAGGAGCAGCTTACTGAAAGTAATGCGGGCAATTCGATTTTGTATCGAGCTGAGCAATTGATGAAGGAATCTCCAAGCTATGCGCTGACTATCCTGCGTATGGGAGGATTGATGGGAGCAGATCGAATTCCAGGGACCTATTTTTCAGGAAAGGAACAGGTGGTGGGACATACTCGGGTCAATTTTATTCACCAACTCGATGCGGCAAGGATGATCGCTTGGGTGCTTGATCAAGGGCTTTGGAATCAAACCTTCAATGGGGTCGCGCCTGAGCACCCTTTGCGGCGAGAGGTCTATGCAAAAAATGCGAGTGCCTTGGGAATCCTTCCGCCAGCAAGCTATCTGGAAGCCGCCGATGAA
>CANHCD010000211.1 GCA_947458795.1 Cyclobacteriaceae bacterium
AAGAGGAGATTGGGATAGATGCGAGCAAGGTGGAGGTACTTGGTCGACTAACAGATCTCTACATCCCAACGAGCAATTTTTTAGTGAGCCCTGTGGTTGGATTTTTGCCGGAGAAGCCGAGTTTTGTGCCCGAGCAGCGGGAGGTAGCACGGATCATTGCTACCGAAGTGATTTCCCTTTTTCATCCTGAGGTTAGAAAGCAGACGCAGCTTGCATTAGGAGGAGGGATGTACTTGGATACTCCTTATTTCGAAGTAGAGGAAGAGGTAGTTTGGGGTGCAACAGCCATGATTCCGAGTGAACTTATCCAGGTTTTGGATCAAAAGTCAAGTCATGAGATGGCTTTTTAGTCAATTGTTGGTAATGTTGTGTAGGATAACCTAAGGTATATGCAAGAGCAAACTAGTCCCTTTTTGACCAATGATGCGGTAGTTTTCGGCCTTTTGATGGCCACTTTGGCTTTTATTTTTGCCTCTTCTTCCAGCAAGCATCCTTTTTGGCTGAAGTTTTACACCTATGTACCTGCGGTCTTGCTCTGCTATTTTATTCCTGCGGTGTACAACTCCTTGGGGTTGATTTCCGGAGAGTCTTCGAATTTGTATAAAGTAGCTTCCCGTTACTTATTACCCGCTTCCTTGGTGCTTTTTACCATCAGTGTGGACTTGAAAGGCATCCTTCGCTTGGGGCCCAAGGCCTTGATCCTGTTCCTTACTGGAACAGTCGGTGTCATTTTAGGCGGCCCAGTTTCTTTGCTCATAGTAGGTTGGATTCAACCTGATTTGTATGCAGGTACAGGTCCAGATGAATTGTGGAGGGGCCTTTCTACGATTGCTGGAAGTTGGATTGGGGGAGGAGCCAACCAAACTGCCATGTTGGAGGTCTTTGGTGCAAGTCCGGTATTGTTTGGTCAGATGATTGCGGTAGACGTGTTGGTGGCCAATTTTTGGATGGCCATTTTATTGTATTGGGCAGCCAAACCAGAAAAAATTGATAAGTTTTTAAAAGCTGACACTTCAGCTATTTACGAACTTAGAGACCGCATTGCGAAAGCGAGGGAGGCTAGTATTGCTATTCCTAGCTTAACAGATATTTTATTGATCCTCGGAATTGGGTTTGGGGTCACGGGCCTATCCCACTACTTTGCTGATTTCTTAGCTCCTTGGTTTGAGACCAATCACCCGGAATGGAACCAATATTCCTTGAATTCGGCATTCTTCTAGATTGTGGTCATTGCAACTGCGCTGGGTTTAGTACTGTCCTTTACCAAGGCGAGGCATTTGGAAGGGGTGGGCGCTTCCCGTTTGGGTTCAGTTCTCCTCTATGTCATGGTAGCCACGATTGGGATGCAAATGGACCTAGCGGCTGTTCTAGACAATCCCATTCTATTTTTGATAGGAATAATTTGGATTCTGTTTCACATATCCCTGATGCTATTCGTGGCTTGGCTGATTAAGGCACCCTTCTTTTATGTAGCAGTGGGCTCCCAAGCAAATATTGGAGGGGCGGCCTCTGCACCCATCGTGGCTTCTGCCTTTGATGCTTCTTTGGCTTCCGTGGGGGTGCTTTTGGCGGTGCTGGGCTACGCGTTGGGTACCTATGGAGCGTATATCAGCGGCTTGATCATGCAGTGGATGTCTAGCTAACTCGGGTAGTTTCGAATTTTTGTTTCGTAAATAAAGTCCGGGATTTGGTTCGTTTTCCTTTAAAATTTGCTTTTAGCATTATTTTTGCCAACTAGCTTTGGATGAAGCTTTATCGGATGATGCCAAGACTCCTTCTTCTATTTTCGCTATTTCTTTTGGGAGCTAGTCTTCATGCCCAAGGATTTTTGGCAAATAGATCTTCCATTTATGCATATACGGGTACCTCAGGAGCGAACTTGAGTCAATTCAATGCCCTGCTTGATGAGCGTGGAATATTTCCAATTCAGAATAAGTACAATTCCTTTGGGCTGGGGTATCAGGCAAGGCTGAATGATATAATTTTCGGATTTGAGCTGTCCCAGCATCAAAGTCAACCCGCAGAAATAGGGGCGCATCGCTTCCAATACCGAGCTTCCCGCGCTATGGTGAATCTGGGCTACTCGCTCACCGAAGAGGGGAAATTCCAATTGATCCATTACCTATCCATGGGCTTGGGATACATGAATGTGCAATTGCTTCCTCAGGAGCAATCCAAAGACCTAAAAACCTTCCTCCAAGATCCGGAACAAGGATTTGTATTACGGAAAAATGATATCCAACGTGGAACGCTCAATTATGGTAATTTCTTGACGGAAATTGGGTTCCAGCTCTCCTATGATTTCCCCATTCCCAATCGAAAAGAGGCCCTTGTTGTGATTGCCAAAGCGGGATATGCATTTAGTCCATTTGAGGATAGTTGGAAGATGAATGGATTGTCTTTTGACAATGCGCAAGCAGGAGCATTTTTTAGGGTGGGTACTGGAATCAGTCTTCCAGACCGGAATTTTACCTACAAAGATGCCACGATTGGGATATCCTTGATTCGAGGCTTCCACTTTTCGAAGCCAGAAAACTTCAATACCTACCTTCAAGAGCAGGGATACCAAGCCTTTGAAGGCAGCCCCTCCCAGTTGGGGCTACGTATTTTGGGGGAAACAGATGGTCTGCTCTATGGGATGGATGTATTTAATGTTGCGCAAAAAGGCAGGGCAAGTACTACGCAATCGCATAGTTTAAATAGCCTTCGAATCTATGCTAATGTTGGTAAAAAACTCTTTCAATATAAAAATTGGGGGATAGGTGCGATGGGAGGTCTTGGCTATGGCAACTTGAGGTATTCGCTGCTTCAAGATGTAAAGCCTGATTTTCCTGCTTTACTCGATCAACGAAATTTTGATGGATACCTCCATAAGTCAGGGATTTTTCTCAAGCCAGAGCTGCTGTTGGAATATGGACTTCCCATGACCAAAAGAAAGATTTTTGATCTCGTATTTTCTACCTCGGCGGGTTACGAACAGGCAATTCCTGGTTTTAAGCTCGGAGGACTGTCCATGAATTCCTATCAGTCAGGACCATTTTTAACTTTTGGGGTAGGGATTCGTCCCTAATTTCCTTCTGTTTTTTTCAAAAAAACTATTTTTTCTGCGTGAAAATTGGATTGATTTTTCGGTTTTTTGGATTTTAGTATTACTTTTGCAGCTACTTATCGAGAAAGACCGAGGGATGGGCCCTTTGACGTCTTAGCAACCTGTAATCAAGGTGCTAACTCCCCTCTTGGATATGCCAAGAATAGATGAGAAGAACAGTAAATTGACCTACTTTTTCTCCGTGTCTTGCTCGATTAGTTTTTTGAACGTAACCAAAAATGAGACAAAACAGAACGGAACAACTGCTCCATGCAGTTAAAAACAGGATTTTAATCCTAGATGGTGCCATGGGCACCATGATTCAACGCTACACCCTTACCGAAGAAGATTTTCGGACTCCAGCTTTAAAAGACCATCCCAAGTCTTTAAAAGGCAACAATGACCTTCTTTCCTTAAGCAGACCCGATATCATTCGTGCGATACACAAGGAATACCTTGAGGCTGGTTCGGATATCATTGAAACGAATACTTTTTCAGGAACGACCATTGCTCAGGAAGATTATGGTTTGTCCCACCTGGCTTATGCCATTAATTTTGAATCCACTAAAATCGCTCGAGAGGTTGCAGATGCATTCACGGAGACTACCCCAGACAAACCTCGTTTTGTAGCGGGTGCGATGGGTCCAACCAACCGAACTGCATCTATCTCTCCTGATGTAAACGATCCCGGCTACCGCGCCATCACCTTCGATCAGCTGGCCGAAGCCTATGCGGAGCAGGTAAGAGGCCTATTGGACGGAGGTGCCGACCTAATTCTCGTAGAGACCATTTTTGATACACTCAATGCCAAAGCCGCTCTCTATGCCATTCAGGAAGTGTACGAGGAACGAAATATCCCCCTAGACGCGAGAGAAGGAGGAATTCCAATCATGATCTCAGGAACGATTACCGATGCTTCTGGACGAACGCTTTCTGGACAGACCACCGAGGCCTTTTTAATTTCGGTATCCCATGTTCCTTTGTTTTCTGTAGGGCTCAACTGTGCCTTGGGAGCGAAGGAACTTCGGCCTTACTTGAAGGTGCTTGCACAAGAGGCTCCATTCTATGTGTCTGCCTACCCCAATGCTGGTTTGCCCAACGAATTTGGCGCCTATGACCAAGGAGCAAATGAAATGGCAGATCAAGTACGAACCTTTTTGAAAGAGGGAATGCTGAATATTTTGGGAGGCTGCTGCGGCACTACTCCTGACCATATTCGTGCTTTGGCACAGCTTGCAGCCGAATATAGCCCAAGACAAATTGATCAATTAACTGAAGAGGAGGAGCAACATGCCTAAGCCTAACTACTTGAAGCTTTCTGGCCTTGAGCCTTTGGTATTTACACCAACGCTCAACTTTGTGAATATCGGCGAACGAACCAATATCACTGGCT
>CANHCD010000212.1 GCA_947458795.1 Cyclobacteriaceae bacterium
CAAGGGTCCAACCCGATGTTTCAACCACCATCATGGAACTCAGTAAGGGAGGCGTCCATGTATCCATTGACGCCTTAGGAAGTAAAGTAACTTGCTACAACTCGATTTCCTGTCTCAGGAAACGTGGAAAACACATCCAAGTTGGGCTTTTGGCAGGAAGCGAAGCCAATCCACCTGTACCCATGCACTTGGTTATCGCCAAGGAACTGGAGATCCTGGGTAGCCATGGCATGCAGGCACATGCCTATCCAGAAATGATGCAAATGATTTTTGATCATAAAATTGCTCCCGAGCAATTGGTTGGAAGAAGAATTTCGCTGGAGGCAGCAGCAGAGGCCTTGATGCGCATGAACTCCTTCGAAGAAAAAGGGATGGCCATGATTACACAATTTTAAACTAGTAAAGGATCAATGGAAAAAAATAAAAAACGCTGGTTTATCCAGTCTGTGGCAGGATTACTGCTCACTGGTGCAGGACTGTCGACTTGCATCCATGCTGGAGTGGAAAAATTAGGGGTAGAAGATTGGTTTTATACAGGCACTTTGGGCCTTGTGATTTTCCAGGCGGGTATGTGCCTAGTGATTGATGGAGTAAGGTATCGGTAAGGGAGTGAAGCAGGTAAGGAGTTACCACCTAGTTAGAAATTAAAAATAATTTCCAGGCATTCCTGCCCAGAAGTTCCTACATTAGAAGGTGTTCCGAGCAAGTCCCGTTTTTCATTACTTTTTACAATCGGGCAGGAATAAGCTTAAGAATAGGAGTTAAAACTATTGGATTTGAATTTAAACTAGAGCGCTTAACCTAAGTCTAACCTTTTAAACTTTCATATCATGATCAAAAAAATCACATTCGCCGTCCTTGTCATTCTGGTAGGTATCCAGTTTGTTCCCATGCAAAAAAATGAATCCGGAACACAAACCTTTGACATCAGTCAAAACTACCAGGTTCCAGACCATGTCAGCACCATTTTACAAGGTGCTTGCAACGATTGCCACACCAACATGACTACCTATCCTTGGTACAGCAAGGTTCAGCCCATTGGCTTTTGGCTCAACCAACACACCAACGAAGGAAAGGAACATTTGAATTTTTCTGAATTCACCTCACTTCCGCTTCGGGTGCAAAATCATAAGTTTGAAGAGATCATAGAAATGGTGGAAGAGAAAGAAATGCCACTCCCATCCTACACGTACATGGGCCTACATCCTGAAGCCAATCTTTCCGATGCCAACCGGAAAGTGTTGGTTGATTGGGCCAAAGAGCAAATGGCACTGCTTGCAGCCACACATCCTGCAGATAGCTTAAAGATGAAGCCCAGACCAGCAGCTTCTGAATAATAAACTTTCATTTGATTAGACTGGGAAAGGAAAATCCCAGTCTATTTTTTTCTACCCTTCCTACCATGAAAAAATTTTCAGCTACAGAAGTCCGATGGGGAGTGCTAGGTGTGGGCAAAGTGTGTGAACTCAAATCCGCACCGGCGATGAACACGATCTTACACAGCAAGCTGGTGGCTGTTATGCGGCGAGATCCAGAAAAAGCCCAAGACTATGCAACGCGTCATGGTGTTCCCAAATGGTATAGCAATGCTGCAGACCTTATCCAAGATCCAGAAGTCAATGCCATTTACATTGCCACTCCTCCACATGTACACTTGGAACTCACCCAACTGGCAGCAGCGGCTGGAAAGCCTGTGTATGTTGAAAAGCCCATGGCACGCACCTATGCCGAATGCTTGCAAATGATTCAGACCTGCGAAAAAGCAGAAGTACCCTTATTTGTCGCCTATTACCGAAGAAAGCTTCCTCATTTTGTTAAAATCAAGGAGCTCCTGGAAACAGGTGAAATTGGGGAGGTGAGAACGGTACATATCAACCTGAAGCAAGTCCTTACGCCCAACTTGGTGAGCAACTCTAAAGAAAACTGGCGTGTCCTTCCCGAAATCGCAGGGGGCGGTTATTTTTACGACCTAGCCTCCCATCAACTGGACTTACTAGACTTCTTTTTTGGTAAAATCACACATGCAACGGGGTATTCCACCAACCAAGCAAAGGCTTATCCTGCCGAAGACTTGGTAACAGGCAGCTTTGTATTTGAAAACGGGGTAATCGGTACTGGAAACTGGTGTTTTACCACCTCAGCCGCCTCAGAAATTGACGAAATAGTGATTGACGGATCTAAGGGGCAAATTCGTTTCGCAACATTTGGTGAAGGGGCATTTGCCCTTCTTCGACCGAATCAAAATCCACTTCATTTTCACCTAGAACTTCCCCATCACATCCAACGACCCCTAATCCAAAGTATCGTAGAAGAATTACTTGGCAAAGGAAATTGTCCCAGCACCGGAATCTCTGCAGCACGGACCAATTGGGTGATGGAGGAAATTGTGAAAAATAGAATTTGAAAATGCAAAGCAATCCATGCGACAAAGAAATATTACCATTGAAAACTACCTGGATCACCATTACCTCCACAGAAGTAATTGGCTGAGAGCGGCGGTATTGGGTGCCAATGATGGCATCATTTCCATCTCTAGCCTTGCCATCGGTATGGCAGCGGCAAGTACCACCCGTGAACCCATCGTGTTGGCCACTGTAGCAGGCTTAGTGGCGGGAGCCTTGTCCATGGCTGCAGGGGAATATGTATCCGTGAGCTCCCAAACAGATATTGAAAAGGCAGATAAAGAACGAGAAATCAAGGAACTCAGAGATTATCCCGAACAAGAGTTGCATGTGTTGGCGCAGATTTATGAATTGAGAGGGCTAAAAAAAGAAACAGCGCGGCAGGTAGCCCTTGAGCTCACCGAAAAGGACGCCTTAGGTGCGCACCTAAGAGATGAGTTGGGGATCAATGAAATGAACCAAGCAAAACCGATTCAAGCAGCTTTCGCATCTGGTGCCTCGTTTACGGTAGGAGGCATCTTGCCCTTAGCTTTGGTACTTTTGGCTCCCGTGACGGGAATGGAATACTGGCTCTATGGATTCACCCTACTTTTTCTCATTCTGCTAGGAGCTGCCTCCGCAAAAGCAGGAGGATCCAGCCTTAGCAAAGCCATTTGGCGCATTACACTCTGGGGAACCTTAGCCATGGGACTTTCTGCAGGCGTAGGCTATTTGTTTGGAGTCAACGTATAAAATTATCCTTCTAAAAAAATGAAAATTAGCCCAATCAGCAAGCAAGAAATCCCTAGAGGCGAGGAGATCAAAGGGCAAGATTTAAGGGAAGGCATCTTCAACTTGATACTGAAACAGTTTCCAAGCTTTACCAAAGAAGATTGCATTTCAATCGCTGAATTGAATACCTACCGAAGGTTGTATTTGACCTCCTTGGTGACTGAAGAAAAAGGGGAAATCGCTGCTTTGGATGGGGAGGTATTGTTGGCCATAAAAAACAATTCCATTCTTTCCGAAAACATACAGACCTTAAAGGAAGGGAAACTTACCTTCGGTCAAAAACTTGCAGATAAAGTAGCCTCCTTTGGAGGAAGTTGGTTTTTTATCATCACTTTTTTTTCATTTATCCTCTGCTGGATCCTACTTAATGCATGGCTCTCCTTTTCCCAAGCCTTCGATCCATTTCCATTCATTCTACTTAATCTGATTCTATCCTGTTTGGCAGCGATCCAAGCACCCATCATCATGATGAGTCAAAATAGACAAGAACAAAAAGATAGGCAACGGAGCGAACAGGACTATAAAATAAACCTAAAGGCTGAGCTTGAAATCAAGCTGCTGAGTGAAAAAATTGATCATTTATTGGTTCATCACAACAAAAAATTATTGGAAATTCAGGAGGTTCAAACCGACTATTTGGAAGACCTGATGAAAGCGACAAAAAAGAAAAAAAAGGGGGCTTAAATCCCTCTTTTTGAAGTCTAATTCCATCTGAACAGATTTCCTCAGAAAAACCTATTCAACAAGCAAAAAATTCTTTCTGGTTTTTCTTTAGCTTTAAGACCAAATCATTAGGTCTCATGAAGCATCTCCTTCTTTTTTTACTTGTATTTAGCAGTTTAGCTGCCCATTCCCAAACCTTTGACTCCTCCCTTCCTATCAAATACCGAAATATCGGTCCATTTAGGGGAGGAAGATCCGTCACAGCCACAGGTGTACTCCAAGACCCGCTAACCTATTACTTTGGTACTACGGGTGGAGGACTTTGGAAGACCAGCGATGCAGGTCAACATTGGGGAAATATTTCGGATGGATTTTTTGCTACCAGCTCTATTGGGGCCGTAGCGGTAGCAGAAAGCAATCCCAACATTGTCTATGTAGGAATGGGTGAACATGCGCCTAGAGGGGTCATGACCTCTTATGGAGATGGGGTTTACAAATCCACCGATGCAGGAAAAACCTGGAAAAAATTGGGTTTGGAAAAGACACAACACATCTCTCGAATTCAAATCCATCCTAGCAACCCGGATGTACTTTATGTGGCTGCCCAAGGAGCC
>CANHCD010000213.1 GCA_947458795.1 Cyclobacteriaceae bacterium
CCGCCGAAGAATTTTTTCAAGGTCTTGTGGGTCAACCATGCCATTCATCATTACAAAGACCCAGATACTGCTTTTGGGGTAAGTTCACCGCTTTGGGATTACCTTTTGGGAACCCTCCCCAAAAAAGAATAAACAAACCTCCGAAAAGGAGGTTTTTTCTTTGGTTCCGGTTTGTGAACGGGTAAATCCATTCAGGGTATACATTCAGTCTGGTGCCAAAAGTTTAATACATGAAGAAAGTTTCAATTATCGGTTTGGGATGGCTTGGCGAAGCCGCTGGGTTGCTCTTGCAAAGGCAGGGGCATCTCGTGCTAGGGTCTTCCACACGTCCAGAAAAAGTGGAACTTCTTCGCGGGAAAGGCTTGGATGCCATTCACTTTGCCCTAGATCCCGATCCCAAGGGGACAGCCTACCACCGACTTTTTGATTCCGAGATTTTGATAGTTACCCTTCCTCCACGGAGTCGGCATGGGGATGGGGAAGCCTACCTGCAGCAACTTGCTTCCTTACGTACCTTGGTGGCAAACTCAGCTGTAAAGCAAGTTGTCTTTATTTCCAGCACCGGGATTTACCCCAATGAAAATAAAGCAGTGCCCTATTCGGAGGAGGAGCAGCTTACTGAAAGTAATGCGGGCAATTCGATTCTGTATCGAGCTGAGCAATTGATGAAGGAATCTCCAAGCTATGCGCTGACAATCCTGCGTATGGGAGGATTGATGGGAGCAGATCGAATTCCTGGTTCGTATTTTTCTGGAAAGGAAGAGGTAGTAGGTCATACTCGGGTCAATTTTATTCACCAAGACGATGCGGCAAGGATGATTGCTTGGGTGCTTGATCAAGGACTTTGGAATCAAACCTTCAATGGGGTTGCGCCTGAGCACCCTTTGCGGCGAGAAGTCTATGCAAAAAATGCGAGTGCCTTGGGAATCCTTCCGCCAGCAAGCTATCTGGAAGCCGCCGATGAAAAAGTAGGGAGGTGGATTAGTTCGGAAAAAATCAGTGCCACTGGCTTTCGCTTTGACTTTCCAAACCCCTTGGATTTTAGCTATTCCCCCCGCATTGGGACTAGCTAAAGGCTTCTCTTTGCTTCGTATTGCCATTCGATGGTGCTGACATCTTGTCACTTTTTTAGACTTGGAATAGGCCTTGCTAACCTATGGATAGATACATTTTACCTTTAACTAAACCGATGTAAGCCCATGCAGGAAAAAGGCACGATCTCGATACATACCGAGAACATTTTCCCTATCATTAAGAAATTCCTCTATTCTGATCATGAGATATTCCTTCGGGAATTGGTCTCCAATGCAGTGGATGCAACTCAAAAAATCAAGCGACTTGCGACATTAGGTCAGTATACTGGGGATCTTGGAGACATTACGGTAGAGGTTTCTTTTGACGAAAAAAAGAAAACCATCACCATCTCAGACAAAGGTCTTGGCATGACTGCCGAGGAGATTAAGAAGTACATCAACCAGATTGCATTTTCTGGTGCTACCGAGTTTGTGGAGAAATTCAAAGATTCCAAAGATGCCAACGAAATCATTGGCAAGTTTGGTTTGGGTTTCTATTCCGCCTTTATGGTCGCCAAAAATGTAGAGATTCACTCTCTTTCTTTTCAGGAGGGTTCTGAGCCAGCCATTTGGACCTGTGATGGCAGCACCGAATTTGAAATCAAAAAAGGAAAGAAGAAGACCCGAGGAACGGATATCATTCTCCATGTCAACGAGGATTCGATTGAATTTCTAGACAAGTGGAAGTTGCAAGGGATCTTGGACAAGTACTGCAAGTTTCTGCCCATCCCCATCAAGTTTGGCACCAAATCCGAGTCAGTAGAAGATGGAGTAGACGATAAGGGAGAGAAGAAATGGAAGTCTGTGGAGGTAGACAATATTGTCAACACTACCGCTCCTATTTGGACCAAGTCACCAAGCGATCTTCAAGACGAGGACTACCTTGCTTTTTATAAGAGTTTATACCCGATGGGTGAAGATCCTTTATTTTGGATCCACCTCAATGTGGACTATCCGTTCAACTTGACTGGGGTGTTGTATTTCCCGAAAGTCAAAAATGACTTTGAGCTGCAGCGAAATAAGATCAAGCTTTTCAGCCGTCAGGTATTCATTACCGATGAGGTAAAGGACATTGTACCTGAGTTTTTGATGTTGCTCCATGGGGTGATTGATTCTCCAGACATTCCGCTCAACGTGTCAAGAAGCTTTTTGCAGGCCGATGGCAATGTGAAGAAGATCAATAACTACATCACCAAGAAAGTAGCAGATAAGCTTTCGGAGCTCTACAAAAAGGATCGCAAAGCCTACGAGGAAAAGTGGAATGACATTGGACTGTTTGTGAAGTATGGCATGCTTTCCGAAGAGAAGTTTTACGAGAAGGGAAAGGAGTTTACCCTACTCAAAAACACCAAGGAAGAGTACTATACGCTAGACGAATACCGTGAAAAGGTATTGGCTACCCAAACTGACAAAAGCGAGCAGTTGATTTATTTGTACTCCACAGATTTAAAGAAGCAAGACAGCTTCATTGATTCTGCGCTCAAGAAGGACTACGATGTGTTGGTGTTGGATTCTCCGATCGACAACCATTTCATTCAACACATTGAGTCCAAGTTGGAAAAAACCCAGCTCAAGCGTGTGGATTCGGATGTGGTAGAAAAGTTGATTCAAAAGGATTCCACCTATGCCAACCTGTTGACTGAAGATCAGAGCAAGTCGGTGAAGGAGCTTTTTGAAAAAGCCATCGCCAACAAGACCTATACCGTGGATATCGAAGGCTTAAGTCCCGAGGAAATGCCAGTAACCATCACGATGGAAGAGTGGATGCGCCGCATGAAGGAAATGGCACAAACTGGTGGTGGACCGATGAGTTTCTACGGTAGCCTGCCTGATAGCTACAAGGTAGCCATCAATGGCAATCACCCTTTGGTTGACAAGATCCTCAAGGCAGAAAATGAAGAGAGTCAGGTGAAGCTTGCCAAGCAAGCCTTTGATTTGGCTTTACTTTCCCAGGGCTTGCTTACGGGCAAGGATCTAACTGCCTTTGTGAAGCGCAGCGTGGAAATGATTTAATGACCTTTGGGGTTTCTAAAACCCCGAAGGTCTTGTTCCCCTTTGAGGTTTCTAAAACCTCGAAGGTCTTTCTTGCCAGTCCAAAATTGCACTCCATCCCCTACAAATTGTAGGGGATTTTTTGTTTGTTCTTTTAATAGTCGAATTGATGGGTGCTATTTGGTACTATTTTGATAAAAATGAAAAATCAATTAAAAAATGTTATAATTTAATAAAAAATATAAATAATCAAATTGATATATAGCTAGTTATGGTTTAAAACTTTTTATTTATACATTTTAATTTGATAATTAGCTGAGAAACAGATAGGTTTAGTTCAGGTTCAAAGCGAGCTTCAAATAAATTTTTAAACTTAAATTTTTCAAAAAATGAAACGTAACTATTTAGTTTTATCGGTGTTGATTTTTTTCTCCATGTCTTGCGATTACAATGAGTCACCTGAACTGGTCCAGGGATCTACCTTGACAAAGGTTCTGAGCGATCCGTTGTCCAAAAAATTTAGCCTTGCTCTGAACAAAACAATAGAGATAAAGGCGCTGTATATTGGAGACGAGCCAATCAATGATGCTGCGCTCAAAAAAGAATTTGCATCAATTGAAGATTTAAAAATCTTCATCTCAGAAAATTATAAAAATCCGGATTATGTGTTCAATACAATGTATGAGTTGGCTGCAGTCGGTCAGGAGATAAGAGAAATGTATCCGGATGTGTCAAATTTCACACAAAGTGATATCCAGAGTTTAATCAATAATGGTGTTGAACCAGAAAAGAAGTCACTAGGGGGTAATTCCTCCTCGAACTTCAGGACTCAAGGGGAATGTGAAGAAGGGTTGAGTTCTGCAATAGAAACTTGTGGAAATACAGCCTTGGTTGCTGCGGCAGGTTGTGCCATCTTTACTCCTACTTTACTGGGCGCATTAGCATGTGGTGGTATTATTTATTTGGGCGAACTCGTATGCATTGATGATGCTTCAAAGTCATTTAAAATTTGTAAGAAATACGAAAATTAATAAATATGGAAACGATCAAAAAGTGGGAATACTTCTCCTTCTCCTTGGCACTTGGGATAATTGCTGTAGGATTCTTTTTCAAATCCATCACCATTGCGCTCCTTATTTTCGGCTTTGGACTGCTTGTGCAGGGCTACATCATTTATCTCTACAAAAAGAATAATTTGATTCAGGTGTATCTCAAAAATAAAGCTGGAGCCATAATTGGGGGGATCCTTTTGATAGCATTTTTTCTTTTGAAAGATGGCATTTGAGATTTGTCCCAACCCTTTTTTCTTTGCGCCTGCCTACCTACCGTAGGCCATAGCCGTCAGGCTAAGAGGTAAATTATCTGTTCAAGGGCTA
>CANHCD010000214.1 GCA_947458795.1 Cyclobacteriaceae bacterium
AGCTGTGGTCCGTGGTCTGTCGTCCGTTGACAAGCGGACAAACTTATTTTTTCTCCGAGTCAGCATGTACATGCTCCTTGTGGTTGCACAAATCAGCAGAAGGTGTTTTTCCAGATCCCTCACAGTTTTTGCAGGCGCTTACTTCTTTCCCACTGCCTCCGCAAGTTGGGCAGCTTAGGCGTCCTTTGCCAGCACAGCGCTCGCATTCAAAAAATTCAACAATGTTGAAGATATTTACTTTTTTGAGCATTCCTGAAGCTCCACATCTGCTACAACCCACGACCCCATTTGCTTTGCAATAGGCACAGGCTTGTTCAATCTGTTTATTTCCATCACACAGTGGGCAAGGGCCATAGCGGTATCCACGGCGGTCGCATAGCTTGCAGTCCTGAATTTGAGCCAAAGGTTCCTTTAATTTTTCCTTCAGCCGAACTGCATATTCATAATTTTGGCCATTAAATCCGGTCAATTCCAGGTACTTATTCACAAAATTTTGGCTGTTATCATATTGGCCAAGGTGGAATAGTGTTTCCGAAAAGTAGTAGGGCATCTCCTCTGGTAGAGGTTGGCCGGAATCAATTAAATTTCGAAAAATGGAGTTGGCAGTTTGATAATCACTCCGTTCCATCGCTGCCAAAGCGCCTTTCATCCAACGGTCGGTTTGGCCAAGGTTAACCTGGGCTGTGACTGCCAAAGGCGCTAAAGTGAATAGACTTAGCAGAATTAGGGGAAGGATTAAGGGTCTCAAATCGGCGTAATTTGTAGCAAGTACGCAACTAGAAGTTTGTCGGTCAAGAAAAAATCAATTCATCTCAAAAAAGAGCCTTAATTTTACTTCCGAAACAACTGGATAACGGGTGAAAATTGCTGTCATTGGTGGGGGAGCTGCAGGCTATTTTGCTGCTATTCACGCAAGTGGACCTGGAATCGAGGTGCTCCTTTTTGAAAAATCTTCTAAAGTACTCTCCAAGGTTAAAATCTCAGGTGGGGGACGATGCAATGTCACGCATCGACCCATGGAAATCTCCAAACTGGTCAAAAATTACCCCCGAGGAGAGAAATTTTTGAAGAGGGGATTTGCCCACTTTTCCATTGAAAACACCTTCTCCTGGTTTGAGTCACGAGGGGTTCCCCTAAAAATTGAGGAAGATGGGCGGGTGTTTCCAAAAAGCAATACCTCCCAAAGTATAGTAGATGTGTTGCAACAGGAAGCAAGCCGGCTTGGAGTTCAGCTGAAACTTTCAACTGGGATCAAGACAATTCGACCTACGGATTCTGGCTTTGATTTGCAAACTGATACAGGAAATGTATCCGTGTCTAAGGTGATTGTAGCTTCTGGAGGGCATCCAAATTTGACTGCGTATGATTTTCTTAAGTCATTGAACCATAAAATTATAAACCCTATTCCTTCTCTCTTTACCTTCAATACACCACAGGAACCCATTCGCGAACTGATGGGTATTTCGATGGGGGATGCCTTGGTCAAATTGGAGGGAACGAAATTGAGCTACCGGGGTCCGATTCTGATTACGCATTGGGGAATTAGTGGGCCTGCAGTGCTCAAGCTCTCTGCATTCGGAGCAGACTGGCTACACGAGAAGCAGTACACCGCCCGAGCGATCATCCATTGGAATGCAGAGCTAGGGGAGCAAGACTACGTAGTGCAACTCACTAGCTATGCCCAAATCCATCCCAATAGGAAGGTAGTTTCTAATCCCCTGTTTGGGGTTCCTACGCGGTTATGGGAGCATTTCTGCACACAGGCAGCGATTCCTGAGGTCCAACTTTATGGACAGCTTCCAAAGAAAATGCTCAACAAGCTGGTGCAATGTCTATTCTGCTATTCGGTAGGGATCCAAGGAAAAACTACTTTTAAGGAAGAGTTTGTTACTGCTGGAGGTCTGGTACTCGATGAAATCAATCCTGAAACCCTAGAAAGTAAGTTTCATCCGGGGCTCTATTTTGCAGGAGAAGTATTGAATTTGGATGGCATCACGGGTGGGTTCAATTTCCAGGCGGCCTGGACCACTGGATACCTGGCAGGAACTTCAGCTAAGGAAAGCTTAAAAATGTTATAAAACCCCTTTTGGAGGGCATTGGGCATAAAAAAAAGGCAACACGCATTGCCTTCTTTTTAAAATTTAATCCCCTTTAACTCTAAATTCCTATGAGTTCATTAATTAATTGAAAATTAGTTGATTCTACTTGCTTCAAGGTTAATTCAAGATGAAGTTGATTTGAAGTTTTCTCACGATTGCCATGCCTATACTTGCTTCTTCATACGCTAATCCTCCGTTTTTTTACCTAAACGGCCACTTTGAAACCATTTTGCCCAGTATTTGGCGCAGGGTGGAAGGAGTAAATTACGATCGGGAGAAAATCGATACGCCTGATGGTGACTTTTTAAATTTGGATTGGTCCAAAGTTGGAGGTAGGAAGTTGTTGCTTGTTTCTCACGGTTTAGAAGGAGATTCACAGCGGCACTATGCACGTGGATTGGTCAAGTTGTTCAACCAAAATGGGATCGATGTACTCGTATGGAACAATCGATCTTGTGGTGGAGAAATCAATCGCCAACCCATCCTGTACCACCATGGATCTAGCTACGACCTGGATACTGTGATCAAGCATGTGCTCGGCAAGGCGAGTTACGAAGGGATATTTCTTGCAGGAATAAGCATGGGTGGGGCGCAAACGCTGAATTACCTTGGGCAACAGGGAAAGAGCCTTTCTCCATTGATCCTACGAGCAGCAGTGTATTCGACGCCTGTTCACCTGCCTTCCAGCGCAGCTACTCTTCGCAGACCTGCCAATACCTTTTATACGCGCAAGTTTATGGGCAAGCTGAAGAAGAAAATGGAGGCGAAAGGAAAGCAATTCCCTGGTTTGGTGGACCTGGATCGTTTGCCCCAAGTACGCAATTTTGATGACTTTGATACGCATTACACTGCCAAATTGCATGGATTTAAAGATGCAGCTGACTTTTATGAGCAGGCCAGTCCACATACTCGAATCCAGAATATTGGGATCCCCACGTTAATTTTAAATGCTAAAAATGACCCTTTATTGGGTGAAGAATGCTATCCGGAAGCATTCGCTAAGTCTAGTAAAGCGATTTTTTTGGAGATGCCCAACAGGGGAGGGCATACTGGATTTACGATCCCTAATTCAGAATTTAACTACTCAGAATACCGACTCCTTGAATTCCTAACTCAATCTTAACGGATTATACAGTTGGAATTGGCGGTTCGAATGCTAAAATTTCGGTTTAGAAGCGTTTGAGTACCATTTCAGCCACGGTACCTCCAATGGAGAGGGAGCTAGTAGCGGCAGGAGAGGGTGCATTGAGTACGTTGATGGCAAACTCAGATTCACGGATGGCAAAATCATCCAAAAGGCCTCCTGTACGGTCACAGGCCTGTGCACGAACGCCTGCGCCACCTTCCACAAGGTCGGACTCTTGGATTTCAGGGATTAATTCTTGCAATGCTTTGGTGAAAGCTGCCTTTGAAAAGGAGCGATACAATTCTCCTAACCCTGTTTTCCAGTATTTTCCTGCTACCTTTTGAAATCCTGGCCATGCCAAGGTCTCTGCTAGTTCTGCAAAATTCACCTGAGTTTTCTTATAGCCTTCCCGCTTAAATGCGAGTACGGCATTCGGACCTGCTTCCACACCTCCTTTTTTCATGCGTGTAAAGTGTACGCCCAGGAAAGGGAAGTTGGGGTCTGGAACAGGGTAAATTAGATTTTTGACTAAATACTCACGTTCAGTTTTTAGCTTGAAATATTCACCTCTAAAAGGGATGATCTTCACATCGTTGATGGAGTCATCGTTCATTCGAGCCACCTTATCTGAGTAGAGACCCGCGCAGTTCACGACTAGCTTAGCTTGGAAGGTTCCTTTTGAAGTTTCAATGTAGTTAATCGAATCTTTTTGATTAATTTCCAATACTTTATGATCCAGAAAAATTCCTCCACCTAGCTGCATGATCTTTCTGCCATAGGCTAGCGCTACTTGCAAATAATCCACGATTCCTGTTTGAGGAACATGTATTGCACCCACACCGACGCAGTGGGGTTCGTATTCTTTCAGTTCCTCAAGACTTATTTGGCGAGTTCCGGTCAATCCATTTTCCAAACCTCTTTCCAATAGCATGGTCAGGAGTGGTTTCTGAGAATCACGTGTGGCCACGACAACCTTTCCAGTGATTTCGTAAGGAATTTTTTCTTCCTTGCAAAAAGTTACAAGTTCATGGTAACCCCGAATGCAATTAATCGCCTTGAGGGAGCCAGGCTTGTAATACAATCCGGAATGAATAACACCGGAGTTATTGGCTGTTTGGTGGAGTGCAAGCTGGCTTTCCTTCTCCAGTATCGCAATTTTTAAATCAGGACGGGCAGTGATAAG
>CANHCD010000215.1 GCA_947458795.1 Cyclobacteriaceae bacterium
GAGGGGCTACCGGTTCTGGATTGGCAGGCACCCAAATCACCTGACCGGGGTAAAGTGCCTCTTCCATCTGGTGATATACCAAGACCAACGCATTTTGGCTGCTCCAGCCTTGCTGCCCATTTATTGCAAAGACCGCAAGCAAATTCTCCGAAGAATTGGCTTTGGGTAGGTCATAACGCTGCACTTCTGCAAGGTAGCCCTGCCCCTCTCCCCAAGAGATTTCTCCTTCTTGGGCAGTTTGATTGGAATGAAGTGATACAAAAGCACCCAATCCAATTAAATGTAAATAGGCCAAAAAGGAAATTGGCAAAAGACTCGAAAAAACAGGTCTACTGAGTAAAACCAAATAGAAAATCCAAAGAACAGCAAGTATCCCAAGAACTAGTTGGGGTTGGGCCTCAGGAATAGCAGTGAAAAGTAAGATTCCGAGCGCAAAAAAGAAGAGGTACCTTAAAAAAGGAAAATCGGCAAAGGTCATGTCAAAAAAATTAGTGACTAAAAAATAAAAAAAGGTCTGGTTACCTTTTATGTTCTATTAGAAAAGGGCTAAATATTCAAAAATCTAAACCTCTAAAAAAATGAGTTAAGCATAATTGGAAAAGAACGAATCCTAGCTCAGTTCCATTTTATAATGCAAGATGGCACACTCTTCAAACTGTTCGCCTACTTGCTGAAAACCAAATTTGGCATAGAGTGGCATCGCATGAATTTGGGCATGGAGGTATCTCTTTTTCCCCTTCCCATCTGGATGCATTTCAATGTCTTTCAAGACTGCCGCCACCAAAGCTTGACCTACTCCTTTGCCCCTAGCATCTTTCAGAACAGCAAATCGTTCCATTTTAACTCCATTCGAAGTAAATCTCCAGCGGGCGGTACCCACGGGAGTACCTTCCATCATTGCCAAAAAATGTACGGAAGTGGTTTCAAACTCGTCGTATTCTTCTGCCGCATCTACTTCCTGTTCCACTACAAAAACGAGTTCTCGAATTTGAAATGCAGCTTGAAGACCTTCCTCAGTCGTTATTTTCTCTACTGTTGGCATCATGGGGTAGTTTTTCTTTTTGTTCTTCGCTTTTTTCGTAAGCAGCGATGATCGCTTTGACTAGTTTGTGTCGAATCACATCACTACCACTCAGCCTCACTACACCAATCCCTTTGACATCATTCAGCACACGAAGTGCCTCGGAAAGTCCAGATTTTTGGCGTGAAGGTAAATCTACCTGCGTTTGGTCTCCCGTGATGATGACCTTGGAATTTGGCCCCATTCGAGTTAAAAACATTTTTATCTGTTGAGCCGTGGTATTTTGAGCCTCATCCAAAAGTATGAAGGCATCATGGAGCGTCCTTCCACGCATGTAGGCCAGCGGAGCAATCTCAATGGCACGTGTTTCCTGGTAAAATTTCAATTTCTCTGGGGGAATCATGTCCTGAAGTGCATCGTAAATTGGCCGCAAGTAGGGGTCTAGTTTTTCTTGCAAATCCCCTGGCAAGAACCCCAAATTTTCCCCTGCTTCCACTGCTGGGCGAGTAATGATGATCCGCTTCACTTCCCGGTTTTTCAAAGCGCGCACGGCTAAGGCTACTGCAATGTAGGTTTTACCTGTTCCGGCGGGACCTAATGCAAACACCAAATCGTTTTTAAATGCCGCTTCCACCAATTTGCGCTGATTCGCAGATTTGGGTTTGATGATTAGTCCTTTGTTACCAAAAACAATGACTTGATCTTTATTTGCCTCTTCGAAAGGCCCACCTTCAATGGCCAAGTAATCCTTAACATGTTCTGGACTAAGGTGTCCAAAGCGTTCAAAATGCTCCAGAAGCATGTTGATCAAATCATTGATTCTCAAAATTTCTGGGGGACTTCCTTGAATTCGAATTTCATTTCCGCGGGAAATTACTTTACACTGAGGGAAGGCCTGTGCAATCTGACGAATGTTTTCATCGGCTGTTCCAAAAAACTCAGCCAAGGGAACATGCTCTAGGGTAATTACTTTTTCGACCAAAGTTTTTTTAAGATTAGGTACACCTTGAAGGCAAAAGAATAAAATGTCTATTTTTGTTCGCTCCCCAACAAACAAAACTACAAAATTTTACTTTACTTGCTCCTATGGCCTTGGTGACATTCCTTTCTGATTTCGGGGACATGGACTATTATGTTCCAGCAGTGAAAGCCAGGATGCTATCCATCAATCCACAGCTTCAAATTGTGGATATTTCGCATCACATTGCAGCCTTTGACCTGGAGCACGCCGCTTTTATTTTGCGTACTACCTTTAGGGAATTCCCCAAAGGCACGGTGCATTTGGTAGGCATCAATACGACCGGTACAGCAACGGTAGGTTACATAGGCATCAAGCTAGAGGATCATATTTTTATCGGTCCCAACAATGGGATTCTAAGCATGTTGGCGGATTATGATCCAGGGATTATCGTCCAATTCGCAGATATCCATATCAAGGACTCCACCTTCCCTACCCGAGATATTTTGGCACCTATTGCTGCAAAGGTGGCTTCTGGTGCTGCTATTCATGACTTTGGAGGTCCTTCCACCCAATTCAAAAAGTTGATGCCTCGACAAGCAAAGGCAACGAGGGAACAGATTGTGGGTCATGTGGTTCGGGTAGATTGCTATGGCAACTTGATTACCAATATCCGTCGGGAGGTGTTTGAAAAGTTAAATCCAGGTAATTTTACGGTGCAATTTGGAAGGGAAACCTTTCGGCAGCTACAGACTGGCTATGACCAAGTGGAATCGGGTGAGCCCTATTTATTTTTCAATAGCCTGGATGTTTTGGAAATTGGCATCAATCATGGACATGGGGGCAACCTTCTTGGTTTGAAGCGAGACAGTGTAGTCTACATCAACTTTGAGCCATGAGCCTGATTCGGGTTGTCCGGATGACCTTCCACCCTGAGAAGGCTTCTGCTTTTTTGGAAAATTTTGAAGCCCACAAATCCTTAATCCGAAATTTCCCCGGTTGCCAGCATCTAGAGCTGTGGGAAGACCAGGATAAAAAAAATATTTTTGTAACCTACAGCCATTGGGAAAGTGAGGAGGCCTTGAATCAGTATCGTGATTCACAGCTCTTTAAATCCGTTTGGACCTTCACAAAAGCACTGTTTTCTGAGAAACCTCAGGCATGGAGCACAAAAAAATTGCAAGAAGTACAGGCTTGAGTTTGTAGGAAATCATTTTTGTAGTCATATTTGCAACCCCATTCAGAACGGAATGGATCAATGTAATGCCCAGATGGCGGAATTGGTAGACGCGTTGGTCTCAAACACCAATGAGGTTACACTCGTGCCGGTTCGACTCCGGCTCTGGGTACAAAGGCTTGCAGTGATGCAGGCCTTTTTTGTTTTTAGGGTTACCGGTATTTCAACTGCAACTAAGTCAACCAGGTTTTGTAGATCAATTAAGTAAACTATGAACCGTGGTCTGCCGTCTGTGAACGATTGATTGATACTACTCTTGAGCTATTTGATTGCGGATTATCCCCAAGCTTTTCAACCAGTATGACTAGTGGTGCAAGACCTCAAAGGTTAGGTCCAACCATTGAGGTTTACCAAAACTGCGAAGGTTTCAAAGTTCTATTTTTAAAAAATTAAACCTTCGAGGTCCAAAAAAGACCTCAAAGATTATTCCTATTTTCCATCTTTTCAGCAGGTTCAACATATCGCAAAGTGCCTTTTTGAACCACCTCTTCATCTTTTTGAAGAATAGTTACCAACTCTATTCCAAGTACTTTTTCAAGCTTGCAGAGGGTCTCCAACTTAAAATTTTCCTCCCCTTTCACATACTTGCTCACCTGCTGAGGAGAAACGCCCATTTCATAAGCTAGTTTTACTTTCTTCCAATTCAATTCTTCTAAAGCATCCAATATCCGCAGCGCAATATCGGCTGATTTTCCCAGCCAGGCTTTGTTCGCTTTTCTCCAGGCAACATCCGCTATCCAGTTTTCATGAGATTGAACACTGATGTCTTTGATTGATTTTTTAGTATAAGTCATCCCCTATCTTTCTAGATAAATTATTTTTCCTTTGATGTCATTTTGCCTTAAAAACTGGGCAACAGCCTCTAACCTATTTAGCGCTAACTTTGTATGCGGTCGATCTTTCGTAAACTTGGTGAGCTTTAGTGTACCTCCTGTGATGACAAATTCATCTCCAAACCGCACAGCATATACCCTTAAATAACTTTTTCGTTCCCTACCCTTTACCTTTAGTTTTTGCAATTCATAAACTTGGATATTTTCCGAATTCTCTAGTGGTTGGAAAAGAGATTCCAAATCACCTGTCAATGCGTGTTCAGCTAATTCTTCAAATAAGTCATCCGCAAATTCAATCGCTTCCTTAACCATTCCATTGAGTCTGGCAGAACCGTAAA
>CANHCD010000216.1 GCA_947458795.1 Cyclobacteriaceae bacterium
GATGAACTCGCAGAGGAACATTGGAAGCGCGTTTCCGAGAAAAGGCAATCGGAGTACAAAAGTGAGCTTGATCCAGGTTCGCGGATTGAAAAGCCTGAGTTGGGATGGGAGACACAGGATGACAATGCATATTTTTCCGTGTTGAAATTTAGCCCTCTTTCGATAGAAGTACTTCAATTGGGAAAGGAAGGCCATTTACGGATCCAGTTTGACTTGACTTCTGGTTGGCAAGGAAACTGGTTGGTACCTTAAAAAAGGCAAAAAAAAGTCCCGATTGCTCGGGACTTTGATAGGAGTTAAACCTTCATAATGTCTACTTCTTTTTTAGAGAATAGTTCATCTATTTTTGCAGAGTAGGTATCTGTAAATTTTTGAACCTGTTCTTCTGCATGTTTGATTTCGTCCTCTGAGGCACCCTCTTTTTGAAGTTTGCGTAAGGATTCATTGGTTTCTTTCCTCACGGAGCGAATGGATATTTTTCCTGTTTCACACTCTGACTTTGCGCTTTTAACCAGGTTAATTCTTCTCTCTTCCGTCAATGCGGGAATGGTCAGGATAATGATTTCTCCATTGTTTTGAGGGGCCAGACCCAAGCTAGCATTGATGATGGCCTTTTCAATTTCAGAGATGAGATTTCGCTCAAAAGGTTTGATGGCGAGGGTTCGTGCATCAGGCGTAGTAATAGAAGACACCTGGGACAAGGGTGTAGGAGAGCCATAATACATCACAAAAACCCCATCCAATAAGTTAGGCATGGCCTTGCCTGCCCTAATTTTTACTAATTCTGAAGCCGTATGGTCAATAGCTTTTTGCATCAATTCCTTGGCTTCGTCCAAATACAATTCGATTTCTTCCATGAGTCTGGTTCGTTTATACAGTAATCAGCGTTCCTATGTGTTCTCCCTGTACTAGTTTGGCAAGGTTCTCAGACTTATTCATGTCAAACACGATGATGGGGAGGTTATTTTCTTGGCAAAGTGTAAATGCTGTCATGTCCATGACATTGAGGTTCTTTTTGTAAACCTCTGAGAAAGTGATGTTCTGGTACTTGGTGGCGGTGGCATCCTTTTCTGGATCTGCAGTGTAGACTCCATCCACGCGTGTGCCTTTCAGTACCACATCGGATTCAATTTCAATTGCTCGCAGTGCAGCGGTAGAGTCCGTGGTGAAATAAGGGTTGCCGATCCCTGCTCCGAAAATCACAATTCTACCCTTTTCAAGGTGACGGATTGCTCTTCTACGGATAAATGGTTCACAAACACTTTCAATTTTGATTCCAGACATCAATCGGGTAAAGAGTCCAATCTGTTCCAAAGCACTTTGAAGCGCCATCGCGTTGATTAGTGTCGCAAGCATGCCCATGTAGTCGCCTTGAACTCGATCGATGCCGGACTTTTCAGCTTGTACACCTCTAAAAATATTACCTCCTCCAATGACGATGGCGATTTCCACTCCCATGTCCTTTACTTTTTTAATTTCTTCCGCGTATTGCTGTAAGATCGCTGGATCAATGCCGTATTTTTTTTCGCCCATTAGAGATTCTCCACTGAGCTTGAGCAGAATGCGTTTGTATTTCATGTATTGGTAGGGATAACTTGGATTTATTCGTTTTCGCTAAAGTGGAAAGCTGACAAAAAATCAATTTTCCGAAAGTGTTTTTGGCTGAATTTGTAAATCAACCCAGCAAATATACTTTCTTCCATTTAGAAATTTGAATGGCTAGTAAAAATGAGGCTAGATTCTCCTTTTAATTTAGAAAAAGACGTGAAGCAATTAGAACTGGATGAGTACCTGGTTTTTTTCTACAGATTGTTTGAGCGAGACATTCACTGCTTTCACAAATCCATCACCAGGGGACTTGATGCTGTTTTCCATTTTCATGGCTTCAAGGATCAATACCACATCTCCTTTTTTAACCAAATCTCCAGGGGCCACCTTTAGATCCAAAATCAGGCCTGGCATCGGTGCTTTGATTTCTTTGAGACTACCGGCACCCGTGGAATTCATTCCCATTTTCTCAAGAAGCAGGTCAAATCGATCCTTCAATTGGAGGGTGGTTGTTTTGTGGCCCAATCGAATTTGAAGTGTTTTGGCCTCTAGGTCTATTGCAAGCAACTCTGCTTCCAGTGAACGAGCACCTTGGATGAGGTGAATTTTACGGTCGCCCATCCATTTGAGATCCCAGGTAATGGACTGCTTGTTGACGCGAGTTTCGCCTACATTTTTTTCAACCGAATAGGTAGTGTCTTGAAGGATAACTGAAAACATTCTTGCTAATTTGCTTTTCCAACTAAAGTAGCCAATGCCTGGCTCCTTAGAATTTCTTCAAATATGATTCAAAAACCTGTTTGTCCAAAAATTAATTTAAGAACCTCTATCTCTGTAATCCTACTACTGTGCTTTTTAGGAGCTTTGGAGGGATGTAAATCAAATGCGGTCCTGCCAGCAGATGATTCCGAAGCGGTAGATACGCTGCTTGTAGAAGAGGAGATTAATTGGGGTCTAGCGGATGAATTACCCTATCAGGCTTCTGCTACGCGAACTATGGACTTGGTTCACATGGATTTGGATCTGCGATTTGACTGGAAAAATCAGCAGGTAATTGGCAAGACCAAACTTCGTTTAACGCCTTATTTCTATCCGCAAAAAATAGTTGTTCTGGATGCCCAAGATTTTGAGTTTGGGCGAGTGGCCTGGATGCATAAGGGGCAGTTAGAGACACTCTCTTACCGCTATGACAATCAGGAAATTCAGATTTACTTGCCTGAGGAAGCGTCCGTTGGGGATACCGTGGAATTAGAGGTCAATTATGTGGCTTTTCCTGAAAAAAACTCAGGCGAAGGGTCCGCGGCCATCACCGATACAAAGGGGCTCTACTTTATTGATCCCTTGGATACAATCCCAGGCAAGCCAACGATGCTTTGGACGCAGGGAGAGACGCAGCACTCGAGCAAGTGGTTCCCAACGATTGACCGGCCCAACGAGCGCATGACGCATGACATTTGGCTGACCGTTCCCGATAGCATGGTATCCATCAGCAATGGGCGTCTGCTCCAGCAAGAGTCCTTGGGCAATGGCATGCGAAAAGATCACTGGAAAATGGACCTTCCGCATGCACCGTACTTGGTGGCGATTGCGGTGGGTGATTTTGCAAAGGTGACTGCTTCCCACGGTGATTTGCCTTTGGGGTATTATGTAGAAAAAGGATTTGAAAAGGGTGCTGCCAAGGTTTTTGCTTCCACCCCGGAAATGATCAGTTATTTTGAAAAGCGACTGGGAGTCCCTTTTCCTTGGCAAAAATACGATCAGATAGTGGTTCGGGACTTTGTATCTGGGGCCATGGAAAACACTACGGCATCCATTTTTATGGAAGAGTTACTCTTGGATGAGCGCGAGGCACTGGATTCCGAATGGGATTACATCATTGCACACGAACTTTTTCACCAGTGGTTTGGGGACTTGGTTACCGCCGAATCCTGGTCCAATCTTACCCTAAATGAGGCCTTTGCGAATTATAGCGAATACCTATGGAATGAGAAGCGCTACGGTCAGGATCAGGCGGACTTGAAGTTGGTGGTGGAGAAGGAAGGCTATTTGGCAGAGGCGGATGCTGAGCCGAAGGAATTGATTCGCTTCAACTATGCGGATGCGGAAGATTTGTTTGATGCGCACAGTTACAATAAAGGTGGGCTGGTCTTGCACATGTTGCGCCGAGAGTTGGGCGATGCTGCTTTTTTCAAAGGGTTGAATTTGTATTTGACGCAACATGCTTTTCAAGCGGTGGAGGCACATGATTTACGTCTCGCCATGGAGCGGGTAAGTGGTCGGGATTTAAATTGGTTTTTTAACCAATGGTTTTTTGCAAAGGGGCACCCGGAGTTGAAGGTGGAGGTTGACTATTCCCAGCCGAAAAATCTGCTCCTGCGTTTTTCACAGGTGCAAGACCTAAATCAAACCCCCGTTTTTCAGTTGCCCATCACTGTCAGCTGGTACGAGGGAGAGGTACGGAAAACCAAAATAGTTCAAGTATCGAAAGCGGAGCAAGAGCTTGTCCTTGAAAATGGCTCTCCAGTTAGCTTAGTCTATGTGAATGAGGGGCAGGAGATTTTGATGAAAGGAAATCAGGTTTTGACTAATGCGCAGTACCTGCGACAGTTTAAGGAATCGCAGCTCGGAGTGGCGCGGTATGCCGCCTTGGATAGTTTGGTTTCTCGTGATGCTGCGGAAGAATTGGGGATTGTATTGCCATTGGCTCTAGAGGATTCTTTTGCTGCGATTCGGGAGCGCGGGCTTTCGTTGTTGCAGGGAGGGGATCAATGGAAGGAAGCTTTAGGGGAATTGGAGGGGAAAATTTATCGATTAGCA
>CANHCD010000217.1 GCA_947458795.1 Cyclobacteriaceae bacterium
AGACCTTGCTTCATTCGCCTCCGATCTTTCTGTAGAAAAAGAAATTCAGCTTGTCACGAACGTGCGGTCGGTACTGGCCCATAATTGTTACAAATGCCACTCAGGAGCAAAAATTGAAGGTGAATTGCGATTGGATGAAAAAGAATTTGTCTTTGCAGGAGGAGAAAATGGACAGATTATAGTACCCGGAAACCCTGGAGAAAGTGAGCTGATCCGGAGAATTTCCCTTTCCAAAAACCACAAAGAGGTCATGCCTGCCAAGGGCAAATTACTCAAAGACGAAGAAATTCAACTGCTAACACTTTGGATCGAAAAAGGAGCGCCTTGGCCGGAAGGAGTAGCTCAACAATCCGTCTATCGCGTAGCGGCCCTGGCTCCGAGAAAGCCCGAACTTCCCCCAATACAACCTGGGCTTGAACATCCCATTGATCGGCTGGTAAATAAATACTTTCAAGAAAATCAACTCAGCTTTGGCAGTCCTGTCGATGACCGCACCTTTCTCCGAAGAATTTATCTAGACATCATTGGGATCTTGCCTACCCCGAAGGAACTGGCATCCTTCCAGGCAGATCACAACCCTCAGAAACGGGAAATTGAAATCCAGAAACTTCTGGATAGAACCGATGATTATACCCAGCATTGGATGACTTTTTGGAATGACAACCTTAGGAATGACTACACTGGCACGGGATACATCACTGGAGGACGATTTGCCATCTCCGATTGGCTTTATACGGCTATTCGAGACAACAAGCCCTACAATCAGTTTGTCAAAGAACTGCTGAATCCTTCCGAAAAATCAAAAGGTTTTATTGAAGGCATACGTTGGCGCGGAACAATCAATGCTTCCCAGCGAACGGAATTGCAGGCTGCTCAAAATGTGGGGCAAGTTATCCTAGGCCTAAATCTCAAGTGTGCTTCCTGCCATGATAGCTTTATCAATGACTGGAAGCTCGAGCAGGCCTATGCTTTCGCAAATATTTTTGCCGATTCCACCCTGGAGGTAAATCGTTGTGAAATCCCTACAGGCAAAATGGCCAAAACCAAGATCCTCTGGGAAGAACTCGGCGATATCGATTCGCTCGCCACCAAGGCAGAAAAATTACGGCAGCTTGCCGATCGACTTGTTCAGCCTGCCAATGGAAGGATGTACCGGACCCTAGTCAATAAAGTATGGAAGCAACTGATGGGAAGGGGAATTGTGGAACCTGTGGACGAGATGGACAATCTTCCTTGGAGCCAAGATTTGATTGATTGGCTGGCCGTAGATTTTGTGGAAAATGGCTACGACATCAAGCGCCTGATTTTTCAAATTACCAGCTCCAAAATCTATCAAAACCCCTCGGTGACCGTTTCATCTGCAGACAAGCTCATGGCTGAAGATTTCAAGTTTCAGGGAATGGTCAGAAGAAGAATCACCGCCGAACAATTTTCCGATGCGGTTTCTGAAATTTCCGCACCCCTATTTGATTCTGTGGAAGTGAAATTTCGCCCTTACCAATTGATTCCTGAGGCCAAATCTAATTTGGGGTTTGCGCGAGCCTCCTTGGTGGCCAATAACGAATTCCTAAAATCCCTCGGCCGCCCAAATCGGGAAATAGTCTCCGTCAGTAGGGACTCTCAGGCCAACTTACTACAAGCCTTGGAGCTCAGCAATGGAGAAAAATTGAATAATTCGCTCGTCAAAGGAGGGGAAAAATGGGCAAGTGCATTTGGTGATCCGAAAGTCCTGGCGGAGCAATTGTATGCCAAAGCATTACTTCGAAAACCGAACCCCTGGGAGCTAGAGGTGGCGAAGAAAGTGCTCGGCGCAAAACCGAATGCAGCGGCTGTTCAAGACTTATTATGGGCTGTAATTATGTTGCCCGAATTCCAACTCATCTATTGAAAACAGGAGCTCCTAGGCTGTCCTGCATCGCAAAATATAAATTTCAAGAGTCATGAAAACCCTGCAAAACCGACGCGAATTCCTGAAAAAAACCAGCGCAGCCACCCTGGCTACTTTGGGTATGGGTGCTCCTCTGGCCGGTTTGCTTTCCTCTTGTGAAACTAAAATTCCCGCTACCGCTGATTCTGTTATTTTATTGTTTATGGCAGGTGGGATGGCACATACGGAGACTTTTGACCCCAAAAAATACACTGCTTTCCGCAAAGGAATGGAAGCGAAGGAGGTGCTCAGTACCTTTCCTGCAATCCCGACCAAACTGGATGGGATTCAGTTTTCTGAAGGACTCGAAAATATTGCTTCGGTCCTAGATAAAGGCACGCTGATCCGCTCCTATCAGGCAGCAGATCTGGGACATATCTTGCATACCCGACACCAATACCATTTCCATACCTGCTACGAACCTCCGCAATCGGTGGTGGTGCCCCATTTAGGAAGTTGGATTGCAAAGGAAAAAGGCCCGCTGAATTCAGTGATTCCGCCCTTTATCAACATTGGACAGCGATTTACGGTTGGCGAAGCAGAAGAACTGAAAGCATTTCACTCTGCTGGATTTTTAGGTTCCAACTATGGTCCATTTTTGATTCCTGATCCTTCGGCGGGATTGGAAGCCGTAAGACCTCCTGTTGGAATGGACTACAAACGATTTGAAAGTAGAAATAAGCTCTACAATGACCTGATTGCTGCTGGTCCCGTGGGAGAATTTGGTTCTGAATACCAAAAGGAATCGCTCAAGCAATCCATGGAGCAGGCGTACATCTTACTTAATTCTCCAGAGGCAAAGGCATTTGATCTCAGTCAGGAACCCAAAGAAAGCTATGCCAAATACAATACTGGCCGATTTGGACTTGGCTGTCTACTCGCCAAACGCTTGATTGATCAAGGAGCGAGATACATTACCGTGACGAGTGAATATGAACCCTTCTTTGGCTGGGATACCCATGACAACGGGCATACCCGACTGAAAGACATGAAAAAACTAATCGATAGTCCCATCGCACAATTGATCAAAGACCTAGATCAAAGTGGGAAACTTGAGCGGACCCTCGTGATTGTGGCGAGTGAATTCAGCAGGGATATGCTGATGGAAGGAAGGCCAGATCTAAAAGTTCAAGATCAGGTAGAGGTTCCCGATATCATAAATGACCTCAAAAATTATGGCATGCACCGCCATTTCACTGACGGTTGCTCCATCCTGATGTTTGGCGGAGGCATCAAGCGTGGCCATGTTTTTGGAAAAACAGCCGATGAACGCCCCTGCAAAACCATCGAAAACCCGATCAAAATCGCGAGCATTCACCAAACGGTGTACCATGCTTTAGGGATTCCTTCGGACAAAAATTATGAAATTGAAAAAAGGCCATTTTACACCACCCCAGATGGGCATGGTAAGGTGGAATATGGATTACTAGCAAAAAGTTGATTTCACCTTACCAGCACCCCAACCACCCAAAAAAACCACCCCATGGAAATAAATAGGATTCGACTAGGAGTTTATTTTCTGCTTGCAGCAGTTCTGAATTTTAGCTGCAAACCCAGTTCTACTGATTCCGAATTGGCCAGTCCGGGCTCCTTTATTCTTCAAGAATCAGAATTGCCAGACTACGAAAAAGACCTTGATCACAAGGGGCTACTGACTGCTCTAGATGACCGATTCGATGAATCCATCCGTACGGGCGAACATATTTACAACAATGTCTGCTTCAATTGCCATGGAAATCCGGATCAACTTGGATCCATACCCACTGCCTTTAAATTCTGGGAAGATACCTTCAACCTTGGGAAAGACCCCTATTCGATCTATCAAGTGCTTACCAGAGGCTACGGCTCCATGCCTCCACAAGTTCACCTAACTCCCGTGGAGAAATATGACATCATCAATTACTTGAGGGAAACCTACCTCAAAGAAAAAAATCCGGGACAGTTTTTTGAAATCGATTCCACTTACCTGGCAGGCTTGCCTTCCGGTAGCAACAAAGGGCCTGCCCCGAAAGAATTTAAGCCTTGGGCAGAAATGGATTATGGCAACTTTCTAATCAACACCTACGAGTTGGTCGGTAAAGATGCACCGGAGCGGGAGCAATCCAAAGGTCCCTCTCCCCTTGCTGACGAAAATTTAGTCGATGCCAACTTTGCCTACAAAGGAATTGCGGTGAGGGTGGATCAGGGTGTCGGTGGCGTGGCAGCGGGCAAGGCCTGGATGATGTTTGACCATGACCTGATGCGGGTGGCAGGAGCCTGGACCGGAGAAGGATTTATTGATTGGGATGCGATTCTTTTTAACGGGAAACACAATATTTCTCCCAGAACAGTAGGCAATCTTCATTTTGAGAATCCCGTTGGGCCAGGTTGGGCAAATCCGGCCAATGGAAAATTTGAGGATCC
>CANHCD010000218.1 GCA_947458795.1 Cyclobacteriaceae bacterium
CTAGCAACCTGCATTGCCAACTGGACCGGACTTGTGACGGAAATGGATAAAATCGGAAATATTGGAGACATCAAAACGGGACCTTTTTACACCCGCGCCGACTGGGGCAAACCCGATCAAGGCAGCATCTGGGCAGCAGGAATTCCGAGCAACCTCTCCCCGACCATTGACTTTGTGTTTGCCGACGAAGACACGCTTTGGGGATCGGATGACGATACGGACATCGAGTACATCTACCAGGAACTTCTTATCCAAAACCAAACTTCGATGCTTACTGGCGAGCAAATTCGCAACGGATGGATGAAACACATCAAAGGAGAAGAAGAAAACTACCTCTGGGTATCCAATCAAAAAGCATTGGATTTGATGAAGTCTGGCTTGGTTCCTCCAGCTACTGGGGCCCCAGAGCACAATCCGGAGTACGAGATGATCGACGCTCAACTCACCACCGAAATCTTTGGGCTCTACGCTCCTGGAAGACCGGACATGGCCGTCAAAATGGCCACACTCCCCATCCAAACAACCGCCCGAGAAGAAAGTGAGTGGATTTCGGCCTATTATGTTCGGCTGTTTTCCCTAGCCAGTACCTCAGATACTTCCTTACCTATCAAGCAGCAACTTACCAAAATGGCGGAGCAAGCGGCTTTGGAACTCCCAGCCTCCTCTTACCCTGTCGCCATGTACCGCTACGTGAAAGGCTTGTATGCATCGGGTATTCCTTGGGAGCAAGCCCGAGATTCCGTTTACCAACGCTACCAAGTGGAGCAGCTCGATGGCTACGACATCAGCAGTAGAAACATGTACTGCAACGGCTGCTTTGCTGCAGGCATCAACTTTGCCTCCAGCCTAGTGAGTCTTTTCTATGGAGAAGGTGACCTAAAGGAAACCATCAAAATCGGCGCTTTGGCCGGATGGGATTCCGACAACCCTACCGCTACCTGGGGAGGATTGATTGGATTTATGCTCGGCAAAGAAGGGGTAGAAAAGGCCTTTGGACGAAAATTTTCAAACAAATTTCACATTCACCGTACCCGAGTCAACTTTCCAAACGAGGGCATAGATACCTTTGAGGCCATGGCTCAAAAAGGACTCTGGATCATCGATCGCGTGGTGCAGGAAGAACTCAAGGGAGGCGTAGACGTAGGAAGCAACAGCTGGTATATCCCCAAAAAGTAAGCTTTCTCCCGACTACAACTACTTACATCCCGTGCTTTTCACACATCCCTTTGATGAGTTGGTAGCCCTGCTCGGCCATCTCCCAAGGGGCGGAAAACTCGCGCCATACGCCGATGGCATTCGCAAAAGCTGGATCGTTGCGGGTGAAGCCCTCAATCGTCAACCAGCCTGTAAAGCCTACTTTTTTTAAGGCAGCAAAGGTTTCATCAAAGTTGACATGCCCTGAGCCCGGGGTGCCACGATCATTTTCAGAGATATGCACATGCCCCAAGCGTGGCGCAATTCGTTCGATGGCAAGGTCCAGTTTTTTCTCCTCCATGTTTGCATGATGCGTATCAAACATCGCCTGCACGTTGGGATGCTGCACCTTGGAGAGCAAGTAATCCAACTGCTCCATGGTGTTGGCCAAGTAGCATTCAAATCGATTCAAGGCCTCTGGAGTAAGTACAATCCCCAATTGCTGTCCATAATCTCCCGCCGACCGAAGCACCTCTGCCGACCAAACATACTCCTCCTCGATTGGAGCACGCGAGGCAAAGGTGGCGAAAGCGGAATGAAAGGGTCCACAAAGCACTTGAGCACCTAGGTCAGCCGCACGGTCCAGTACCCAATGCAGTTTTTCCTTGGCCTTCTCCCGAACGGCTGGATCAGGGGAAATGGGGTTTTCAGCAGCTCCCATTACGGTTACTGCCGTTACTTCCAATCCTATTTTTTTGCAATAGTCCCCCACCAAGCGACAGGATTTAGCATCCGTATCTCCAATAAAAAACTCAGCTCCATCGTAGCCAATGGCCTTCAGGCGATCTAGAATCGGGAAAAGCTGCTCGGAAATTTCTGCCGACCAGGCAAGTACATTGAAACCTATTTTATTCATGGGGTGAACGGATTAGGAATGGAAAATTAAGTACGAAATACGAGGTACGAAATACGGAATCAAATTAATTTCGAACACCGAACGCTGATTGAAGAATTTTGAAGTGAAACTTCTTGGTACACTGTACTTCGTACAAATCAAGAAATACGAGGTACGAAATACGGATTATAAACTAAAGTAGAATGTCCAACGCTGAACGCCCAATGCTGAAGGAAGATGTGGAGGTTCGTATACCCCCAAATTTCGTAGCTTGGCGCACTGAGTCTAACCTGCCTGTCGGCAGACAGGTTTCTTGGCTCTCGCATCTTGCTTCTGTACGGTCTTGATACTTGATACTAGCGACTTGATACTACTTAAAATCCGACACACGCATGCCCTTTCTGAAGGTATCAAATCCAAAGGGAGTGGGCTGATAGGTGCCCACGTAGTCCACATTCAAATCCTGAGTCACTGCATCTCCCATGCCGAGTAGCCAGAAGGACGCATTGAGAACTAGGCGTCTCAAGTCTGCACTTTGAAAGTCCAAGGAAGCACCTAGGGTTGAGGCAAAGGCCATTCCGGGTTTTCCACCTTCAAGTTGATAGGGCTTGGTCCAAGCGATCGGCATCACCGACTTCTCCCAGATGAGTGGGGCTTGGTCATTCATGCCCGCAGTAGACTGTCCATACACCAAGACCTCTGCATCGGCAGGCAAACTCTTAATTCCATATACATCCGATGGTCCCCAGATGTCGTTGACACCGCGAAGAATCGGATGATTGGCACTTTGCTTCACGCCGTCTACTAGCGCTCTTGTTCCTTCCTTGGCATGTATCCCATGGTGGTTGATCCAAGTTTCTCCAAAGATGCGTTTTCCAAAGCCTTGCTCCCATCCAGGCACCTTACTCATCCAGTCCCACTTAGCAAATTTGGAGTCCTTATTTTTTTGATAAGCAAAGCCATGTGTGGATGTTCTCAAGCCGATAATGGGCTTGCCTGCCAAAAGATAGTCCTCCAAGTACTTTGCCTGGGCATCAGGCAACTCCCGGAAGCGAATCAATACAATCACCAAATCCGCTGAAGCAAGTTGCTCAAGTCCTGGAATGTTGTTTTGATAGTTGGGCACCACGTCCCCAGTACTTGGATCAATGGGGAAAAGAACAGTGGTTTTAAACCCATGACGGGAGGATAAAATCTTGGCCAACATCGGCATAGACTCCTCTGATCGGTATTCGTCGTCACCAGCTACTAAGACAATGTGCTTGCCCTGTCCTGGACCAGGCCCGCCTGGAAATTGAAGATAGGATTGCCCAGGTTGGGCCCCAACCCATAAACTCACTAAAAAAAAGGGAGTAAATGCCAAAAGCCTGAAAAAAGAAGAAGTCATAAGAAATGGATTAGTACTTCGGAAAATAGGCAAATCCATTGACTTACTAAAAAAGATTAGGACGATTTTTTTCTTAATTTCTGAATCACCAAGATGGGAAGCAATACGACGATACCCACAGCCAACCCAAAAAGAAATTCTTTCGCCATATCTGGCCAGGTAGGTAGAAGGTGATGGAAAAAGGGAATGTTATGCGCAAAAATGCCTCCTGAAACCAGCAATAAGGCAAGGGTGCCAATAAAACCTATTCCACGAACAAAGTGAGGCAAGGCATTTACTAACATCCAACCAATCTTGTCGGAAATACTATCTTCCCGGTCATTGAGTGCAATCAATCTAAATCCAAACTCATCCATGCGCACCACCAAAGCCACAATGCCATACACACCTATGGTTGCAATAAGAGCGATAATGGATACCACAGCTATTTGATTGAGCAAGGGTTTGTCGACTACCGTACTCATTGCAATAATCACGATCTCCACCGAAAGTATAAAATCCGTGGTGATGGCAGATTTGATTTTCTTCTTTTCCAGCGCAACAACCTCTTCTTTGGTGATTCCCAAATTTAATTCTTCCTTCTTTTCAACAGGATGAGGAAAAATGAAGGCATGGATTTTTTCTGCACCCTCGTAAGCCAGATACAAACCTCCAGCTACGAGAATCGCCGTGATGGCCGCTGGAGCAAAAGCACTCAGCAAAAAAGCTACTGGAAGAATAATTAATTTATTCAAGGCAGATCCCTTGGTAATTGCCCAAATCACTGGGAGCTCCCGGTCGGACACAAAGCCGGATGCTTTCTCTGCATTCACTGCCAAGTCATCACCCAAAATGCCAGCCGTTTTTTTCGCAGCTACTTTACTCATTACCGC
>CANHCD010000219.1 GCA_947458795.1 Cyclobacteriaceae bacterium
AAGTAATTCCTAATTTCTCTGCCCAGTCGGGCCGAATTTGCTGCATGGGGTACATGTTACCCCAATAGGGGTCGGAAACGTTCCGTGTAGATTTGACATGGATTCTCCGTACTCGGGACATATCGGTATGTCGAATCACGGCTAGTGGATCGGTATGCTGCCATACGTCGTGTGAGGGATCGTAGATTTCACCGTGATTTTTTTCTGGAACGAGCTCGTACATCAATTTGCGCGCTGCCAGCACCCCGCTAAGGTTGTTGAAGGTGCCTGTGTATCCCGAACTCCTCCAGCCTTCCATGGGACAATTTTCATAGACCACGGTGACCCCTAAGCTTGCTGCATAGCGGATGATCGGACCAAAAATCCGCTGGTACTCCAGTAGATTTTTCTCAAATCCTCCCTCCTGATTGCCTAACTCATGGTTGTACCCCACAAAGGTGCCCACCGTGATGTCGTTTTCATCTCCGCCAAGGAGATAGGCCATTCGAATCAAGCGGAGCAGGTGATTTTGGTTGTGGACACGTTGGACAGGGTCTCCTCCGATAAGGTTATCAAAGGCTCCAATGGAAAGACGCAGTTGGGCATGGTTAAATTGACGAAGTAGATTTTGAGCTTCCGCTAAACCGAAATTTTGGTAATCCAGGTGAGTGGCCACAAAATCGTTGCGTGTGCCGTCCTTGCGGAAAACGCAGAGATCCAAGCCTTGAACGCCTATTTGAAGTGCTTTGTCGATTGTCCCCTCCAAACTGAGTTGATCAAAAGCGGAGGTCATGATCCAAATGGGATTTGCCATAAAAAAGAGATTTGAACGAAACATACGCAATCCCTCGGAAGGAAAAAAGTGCCTCCTGACTTACTCGGAGCCTTCCGTTCCTGAGTAGCGTCTTCTGAGGACGATTTTTTGTTTCTGCCGATCCCACAAGGCCTGCGCCAGATCTGAGGCAAGCTGCTCTGGAGGAGATTCAGCAAGGATTTTTTTGAGCGTATTTTCTGACAAATCCACCCGGTAGCAGATTTGTAGGAAGCGTTCCAAATTTTGATCCAGAAGCTGCCTGACCGCTTGGGTCAATAGTCCCACGGCTTTCTGTTCGTCAAATTCCTCGCGTAGCTCAGGAAGAGCTAGCTCCTGGGTAACCAAGGCAAAAGTTTCTTCGGCGAGGGAGGTCATCCAGCTAAGGTATGAAAAAGCCCCGTAGGTACGGGGCTAAGGGTTAGGCTTCTTTTTCTGTAGTAGAACTCTCCTGGAATACTTCAGGGCAGTTTTTGTGGATAAGCAAGTACCAGGCATTCAATTTCTTGATGTCGGACACGTACACGCGGTCCTGATCAAATTCGGGTAGTACAGACTTGAGGAATGCGCGCAACTCCGCATCGGTGGCGCTAGCATCTACTCCTGTGTCACCCTGATAGTTGGCATCGATTTTCTTCATCACTGACTCCAAAGGTTCTGCACCTTCTTCAGTAAGCGTATAGATGGAAAT
The DNA here is from genome assembly GCA_947458795.1 of Cyclobacteriaceae bacterium. GTDB lineage: Bacteria > Bacteroidota > Bacteroidia > Cytophagales > Cyclobacteriaceae > Algoriphagus. Next base: position 1,482 of record CANHCD010000219.1, read on the forward strand.
GTCATTGAGCACGGACACGCGCATGGACATGCCAGCGACCAACTTGGTTTTCTTCTCGTCCAAGGCTTCCAGCACCACGCCAGAGCGGGTAGGGCTTACGATTCTGTACAATCCCGGCTTTCCGGCTACAGCTGCAATGTCTTTAAAATTCATATTCGTTAGGTATTCAGGCTGCAAATATAGGATTATCCATCAATTTGTACGCTGGGATTCAAATTCGGAGACCAGCTCCGCCAGGTAATGAAGTATTTCGTCTTTACCCTGGCCTTTTTCTGCCGAGGTCACAAAATAATCTGGCGTATCTCCAAAAATCTCGATCAGCTTATTCAAAAATAATTTTACGTTTCTATCGGTTTGGGTTTTGGACTGCTTGTCGGCTTTGGTAAAAGCAACCACAAAGGGCACTCCTTCCTCTCCACACCAGTTGAGAAACTCCAAATCGATGGTTTGGGGTTCCAAGCGGCTGTCAATCAGCACAAACACTCCACAAAGATTGGTGCGGGTGGTCAGGTAGTTGCTGATCATTTTCTCCCACTTCACCTTCTTATCCTTGCTGACTTTGGCAAATCCATAGCCAGGTAAATCCACTAAAAACCAACGGTCATCGATGGTAAAGTGGTTGACCAACTGCGTCTTACCAGGCTTTTGGGAAGTTTTGGCCAGCTCCTTCACTCCAGTAAGCATGTTGATCAAGGAACTCTTGCCTACATTGGAGCGTCCGATAAAGGCAATTTCTGCCCGATCCGGTTTGGGACATTTCGCGAGGTCACTGTTACTGACTAAAAAGGTGGCTTTTTTGATCATGACTTTTAAATAGGATACAAAAATAGGCTTTTATTTTGGAAGCACTTTGCCGGAAGGGCCCCAACAATTTTCATATCCTCGGGTTTGTGTAGTAATATTGTGCCACCAAAGAAGAATCGTGATGTCCGTAGTACCCTACAAAGATAAGTTAGACCCCAAAAAAGAGCAGGTAGCTGAAATGTTTAACAACATCAGCCCCAAATACGATTTGCTCAACCATGTGCTTAGCTTGGGCATTGACATCATTTGGAGAAAAAAAGCCATCAAGTACCTTCAAAAAGATGCCCCCAAACTGATTTTAGATATTGCTACCGGAACAGGTGATTTTGCCATCGAGGCGCTGGCCTTAAACCCAGACAAAATCATCGGAGTGGACATTTCAGAGGGCATGCTTTCCGAGGGTCGAAAGAAAATGGTGAAGCGAGGCCTTCAAGAAAAGATCGAAATGCTGATGGGAGATTCCGAAGGACTTCTCTTTGAAGACAATAAATTCGATGCAGTGATCGTTTCCTTTGGAGTTCGGAACTTTGAAAATCTGGAAAAAGGGTTGGCGGACATGTATCGTGTGCTCAAGCCTGGAGGAAAAACGGTTATCTTGGAGTTTAGCAAACCCAAGACATTTCCAATGAAGCAAGCTTATGGGTTTTATTCGCATGTGATTCTTCCCCAGATCGGTAAAATTGTATCCAAAGACAATTCTGCCTATACTTACCTTCCCGAGTCCGTGGAAGCCTTTCCCGATGGAGAAAATTTTCTGACCGTATTAAAAAAAGTAGGCTTTCACAGCACACTATGCAAACCACTCACTTTTGGCATCAGCTCCATCTACGTAGGGCAAAAGTAATTGTCCTCAGCCTCCTGCTGCTATGCGTAGTTGCCAAAAGCAATGGGCAAGGGTATTTTGGACTTACCAATAATCCAGGCTCGGATGACAAGCTTGTTTCCTATGGCTTTTTCTTGAGTGTCCATACCGCTAGCTACCAGCTCCGGTACTCTCCAGAGTTTCTAAATCCAGCAAACGTTCCCAACAATGCCATTCATTCCATCTATCCGAAATTTACCCCCGGATTTTCTTTGGGATTTATCGGAATTTTACGCTTTCACGACCAGGTCAACCTGATCTTCACCCCGAAAATTGGCTTTTACGAGTACAAAGTGGATGTCAACTATTACGATGGAACTACGGCAACCTCTCCTACTGGTCCCGACAATACTGCCACTCCAAGCCTAGGCTTCCGCAGCGAAGAATTGGTAAATGAAGCAACCATGGTCGAACTTCCCGTGGTATTTAAATACCGCTCCATGCGATTCAACAATACCCGGATGTACTTTGTAGGGGGAGGGAGCTATCTTTTTAATACCAAGGCCCAAGAAGAAATCAACATTGATCCTATCGTGACCACCAAACGAGACTTTACGGTGGAGGCAGGAATGGGATTTGAAATCTACTTCAAGTACTTCAAATTCACCCCTGAAATACGCTTCTCACACGGCATCAATAACCTCTATGTGGCTGATAAAACAGCCCCAGAAATCCGAGATGCCATCTCCTCCCTTCGAAGAAAAGGAGTTTCGATTATACTGAATTTTCAATAGCTTTTTTTATCTCGGATGCCTTTGTCTATTTTGAGGGCATGAAGCGGAACACTAAAACCGAAATCCTTGCTGGAGTCAGCACCTTTTTAGCCTGTTTTTACATCATCATCGTCAATCCAGCGATCCTTTCAGTGACGGGAATGCCCTTTTCTGCCGTCGTTACCGCAACGGTGTTGGTGTCATCCTTTGGCAGCTTGATGATGGGGCTCTATGCCAAAAACCCCATCGTAGTAGCTCCAGGCATGGGTATCAATGCCTTTTTTGCCTACACCGCCGTGTTGGGCTTTGGACTGACGATTGAAGAAGCTTTGGGAGCAGTATTTTGGTCCGGGGTTTTATTTTTACTCCTCTCCCTATTCAATACCCGGGAAAAAATCATCCGAGCCATTCCCAGTTCCC
>CANHCD010000220.1 GCA_947458795.1 Cyclobacteriaceae bacterium
CTTCCTGTGGGACACGGGCAACTCATCGAAGCCACGGTTTCCTACCTGCATCAAGCTCAAGAAAAAGAGCACAGCTCCACGTCCCAAGTTCCAACGGAAAATCCAGCCTAAAAATTGAAAACTTAGGGACTACTTTTTACATTCTAAAACCCAAATTCTTACCTTTGCAACTTACCCGCCCAAGGACATGATTTTCTTCTTTGAATCCCCTCAGAAACTCATTTATGGAGTTCAAGTACCTCAACCCCTGCTCGCAGAAGACATCCAAAAGTTAAGCTGGCTTTTTGGGGAGGCAAAAGCCCTCCAAACGGATAAAATCAGCAATCGGTACTCGGGACCTCGAAAAGAAATGATTACCCCATGGTCTACCAATGCGGTAGAAATCACGGGGAATATGGGTATCCTAGGAATTCAGCGAATCGAAGAATTCGTTCCATTGCAAGCAGGTGAGCAGATTGACCCCATGCTCCAAAAAGCCTACGATGGCTTGGATCAAGCGATTTTTGACATTCAGCTCCAACCAGAGCCTATCAAAGCAATTACAGACATTGCGGCATACAATAAAAGTGAAGGCCTAGCGCTCAGCCAAGAAGAAGTGGATTACCTCAACCAGGTGGCCGCACAACTTGGGCGCCCCCTCACCGACTCGGAAGTATTTGGCTTTTCACAAGTCAACTCCGAGCATTGCCGACACAAGATTTTCAACGGCATCTTCATCATCGATGGTGAAGAAAAGCCGATGACACTTTTTCAATTGATCAAGGAAACCTCCAAGCGTCATCCAAACCGGATTGCCTCGGCCTACAAAGACAATGTGGCCTTTGTACATGGACCACGTATCCAGCAATTTGCTCCTAAAACGCAGCACCAAGCAGATTTTTTTGAACCACGAGATATCGATACCGTACTTTCGCTCAAAGCGGAAACGCACAACTTCCCTACCACAGTGGAACCCTTCAATGGTGCCGCTACTGGTGCCGGTGGTGAAATCCGTGACCGCCTCGCAGGAGGCACGGCTTCCATCCCACTAGCGGGTACGGCAGTCTACATGACCTCCTATTCCCGCAGCGAAGCAGGAAGAAGCTGGGAAAAAAATCTCCCCGCACGCCCTTGGCTCTACCAAAGCCCAATGGACATCCTCATCAAAGCCTCCAATGGAGCCTCGGACTTTGGAAATAAATTTGGCCAACCCTTAATCGCAGGCTCGGTACTCACCTTTGAACACGAGGAAAATGAGAAGCAGCATGGCTTTGACAAGGTCATCATGCTTGCCGGAGGCGTAGGATTTACCAACGCCAAGTACACCAAGAAAGCAGAACCTAAAGCCGGTGACCAGATCGTCATCATGGGCGGGGACAACTACCGCATCGGGATGGGTGGATCGGCAGTATCTTCCTTGAATACAGGGGAACTCTCCAATGCCATCGAACTGAATGCCATCCAGCGCTCCAATCCGGAAATGCAAAAGCGCGTGTCCAACGTGATTCGTGCCATGGCGGAAAGCGAAAACAATCCCATCGTCTCCATTCACGACCACGGTGCAGGTGGGCACCTCAATTGCCTCTCCGAATTGGTCGAAACCACCGGAGGCACCATCCACATCGATCAACTCCCCGTGGGAGATCCTACCCTTTCCGCCAAAGAAATCATCGGCAATGAATCCCAAGAACGCATGGGCTTGGTGGTAGGCAAAAAAGACATTTCGCTCTTGCAACAACTCTCCGAACGAGAACGTGCTCCTTTTTATGTGGTGGGCGAAACAACCGGAGACATGCAATTTAAGTTTGAAAACCAGAAAACTGGTGAAAAGCCGGTGGACTGGAACTTAAGTTACCTATTTGGCTCTTCTCCAAAAACTATTCTTGAAGATGTGTCTGAGAAAGGATCTGCCTTTGCAGATACCTCCCACCAAGAAAGCCTACTCCTCACGTACCTCAAAGAAGTGCTTCAACTCGAAGCAGTGGCATGTAAGGACTGGTTGACCAACAAAGTAGACCGCTCCGTAACAGGTCGCGTAGCCACCCAGCAAACTGTAGGTGAGATTCAACTCCCTCTGAATAATGTGGGCGTCATGGCGCTAGACTTCACAGGTCAAAAAGGCATTGCAACCTCCATCGGACATGCTCCAGTGGCAGCATTGGCCAACCCAGAGGCAGGCAGCCGCTTGGCCATCGCCGAAGCACTGACCAACTTGATCTTTGCGCCCATCACGGATGGATTGAAGGGAATTTCCCTTTCTGCCAACTGGATGTGGCCTGCAAAAAACAAGGGAGAAAACGATCGCCTCTACCGTGCAGTGCAGGAAGTTTCTGAATTTGCCATCGCCTTGGGTGTCAACATCCCTACTGGAAAAGACTCCCTTTCCATGACACAGAAATATCCTGATGGAAAGGTGGTTTACTCTCCAGGCACGGTGATCATTTCAGCGATTGGTGAATGTACAGATATTCAAAAAACGGTAAAAACCGCTCTCATTCCTCAAGAAGGTACGAAGGTATTATATCTAGACTTCTCCAAAGACGCTGCAAAACTCGCTGGTTCATCGCTGTACCAAGCCCTCAATAAAATAGGCCAAGAACCACCTACCGTTGTCGATGCAGCCTATTTTGCAAGCGCTTTTGAAACCGTTCAGCAGCTCATCTCTCAAGGATTAATCCTTGCTGGACACGATATTTCTTCTGGAGGTATGCTCACAGCCCTTTTGGAAATGTGCTTCCCAAGCCAAGCTGTAGGCATGCAAGTGGATGTCAAACAACTTGTAGAAAAGGACTTGGTGAAAGCCATGTTCTCCGAAAACCCAGGCATCCTCATTCAGGTAGAAGCAAATAGAGAAGTAGAAAAACTTCTTGCAGCTGCTCAGATCGGATTTAAAACCCTTGGAACAGTTACCCTTAACGGAAAAATCGAACTTGCTTCCCAAACCTTGGTGGTCTCCGAATGGAGAGATCTCTGGTTCCGTTCCTCCTACCTGCTTGACAAAAAGCAGAGCGGAGAAAAGTTAGCTCTTGAGCGATTTACCAACTACAAAAATCAACCGCTGCAGTACAGTTTCGCTCCAGGTTGGGAAGGAAAGTTTGCAAACTTGGGCCTCGATCCTTTCCGTACTACAAAAGGAAAAGCGACCGCAGCGATTATTCGCGAAAAAGGAGTGAATGGTGACCGAGAAATGGCTTATTCCCTCTGGCTAGCAGGCTTTGAAGTCAAAGACATTCACATGACCGATCTGATCTCTGGTCGAGAAGATTTGACTGATGTTCAAATGATCGTCTTCGTGGGAGGATTCTCCAATTCGGACGTATTGGGCTCTGCCAAAGGTTGGGCGGGTGCCTTCTTGTACAACCCGAAAGCCAAGCAAGCCTTGGATGCATTTTATGCACGTCGGGACACCCTTTCCTTGGGGGTTTGCAATGGTTGCCAATTGATGATCGAATTAGGTCTCATTACTCCAGACCACACTGAAAAACCTAAAATGGGGCACAATGCCAGCCATAAGTTTGAATCTTCCTTTGTGAATGTGACCGTTCCTGAAAACACTTCCGTGATGCTAGGAAGCCTAAGTGGACAACGTCTAGGTGTATGGTTGGCTCACGGAGAAGGAAAATTCAATTTACCACAAGGTGAAAAAGGCTACCACTTCGCTATGAAGTACAGCTACAGCAACTACCCAGGAAATCCAAATGGATCAGACTTTGCGACGGCAGGTATCGCTTCCGAAGATGGCAGACACTTGGCCATCATGCCACACATTGAGCGCAGCTTAAAGCCTTGGAATTGGGCCCACTACCCAAGTGAACGTAACGATGAGTTTACCCCTTGGATGGAAGCTTTCGTCAATGCAAGACGCTGGGTGGAGCAGCAGCATTAATTAGGTGTTCGATTTTCGACTATCCCTTCACGAAATTTAGTCATGAATTCAAACTACCAAATCCCTCCTGCAACTCGCATAGGCCATGTGCATCTCAAAGTCAGCAATTTGCAGCGGGCTTTGGATTTTTACGCTGGACTTCTGGGATATGAGTTGATATCCACCTACGGAGAGGAAGCTGCATTTATTTCCGCAGGAGGCTATCACCACCACATTGGGTTGAATACCTGGCAAAGCAAAGGTGGAAAGCCTGCACCCAAAAATGCAGCTGGACTTTTTCATACAGCCCTACTCTATCCTACTCGAAAGGACTTGGCCAGAATTCTTCAACGACTTTTAGACGCCAACTATCCCATCAGCGGATTTGCGGACCATGGCGTCTCTGAAGCCATTTATTTGGACGA
>CANHCD010000221.1 GCA_947458795.1 Cyclobacteriaceae bacterium
CTTGATCATCCCCTTTTCGCAAATGTCTAGCGAAGGTGATGCCCGAAATACCATTTCCAATAATCACAAAGTGACGAGAACTCATACGGCAAAGTTGAACCTAAACTTACCCAAAAATTCAGCTTACTCGTTTAAATTCCAATTGTAATCTAGAAAAGAGATGCGAGCATTCGGTGAAATCTTAACCTTGGAGTAGCGATTCAAAAATTCTATAAGCGTTCCTTTTTTGGTAAAATCCCCTTTAAACCAAGAAAAAATGGAGGATAGTTGGGCAGATTGACTTGAAATTTTATTTCGACTCGGGTCATTGACAAATGTCGTGGTCACCCGCATCAATTGATTTTCTAGGTTACTGGCCACAAATGCCTCATTCAACAATGGTGGACAAGATACCGAAGCACAGTTGATGGCAAAATGAATCCTGGGCTCCTCAAATTCCTTTCGCAAGATGCTGTGTTCTACCTCATCCAAACTCATATCTACGCCGGCGATTTTGAAAAATTTGTAGTGCCACACGTCCTTTATCAGTGGAATTTTAATTCGTGGCCCCAAGTCACGTATGCTTTTGGTAGGATAAAAATCGACAATCAACTTGACCGTATAGGCATTGTACACATTGATCCTATAAGCAAGCTGCTCATTTTTAGACCATTTGCTTCGGTCTGGAGCATTCTCAGAAAGCAATTTGAGGTAGCTTTCCAATTTTGGTTTTTCTCGGATAAAGCCTTTGTAATCCACTTGCCCGTTGGGTTTGACATTCGCTTTGAGCAACTCATTCCAAAGCTGATGACTAGGCGGTGTGCTGCCTGCTTTTCCCACTACTGGGCTATGGCAGGAAACAAGAATAAGAAGCAACAGCAGGGAAGAGATTCTAGAAATTAAAGTCATGTGGAGCTAAGAAATGAAATTTTGGATTTTGGTTCTGTTGGACTGAACGAAGTTAGTACACTTTTTCTCCTCTGCTCAGCCAAATACTCCAAGGCTTGGAATAGGTATGCACTTTCAGCGTTGGCTTTCCATTGGCAAACACAGTACGCCCCTCATTTACCCAATGAAGGATGCCACCATAAAGATTGTATACTTTTTTAAACCCTGCTTTTTGAAGTGTTTTTCCAATCTCCTCAGATCGTGCTCCTACCGTACAGTAAATAAGCACCGGTTTATTTTTATCCAATTCAGCGACTGTTTTCAAGGTAAAGGTCTCATGTCCCACCCATTTTGCATGTTGCAAATGGCTGACCTGATACTCCACTTTTTCTCGAGCATCGAGTACCTGATAATTTGTCAATTCAGTGATTTGCTCAGGTTTGAGCACTGGGAAACTGGAATCATACAATCCCTTCAACAGCGTCTGGTAAGGTAAAGACTGTCCATAAGCCTGCGATCCCAAAAATAGGAAGCAGTACAGGAAGGTAAGTCTAAATGGAGTCATGGAAGCAAATTTAATCAACTAACTCCAATTGAGCCATTCTAGTTCTGACTACGCATAAAAATCTGAAAGTCGGACCAATCCTTTCTTGTCTTTAATTCTAATTTTCTTGCCATCAAGCTCAATCAATCCATCTTTATTAAATTCAGATAGCAATCGGATCACTGATTCTGTTGCCGTTCCCACCATCCCGGCAATTTCTTCTCGACTGAGTATGAGGTCTATTTGTTGATGCCCCCCACCATCCACTCCATAGGTATTGGCCAACTGCAGAAGTAAAAAAGCAAGCCTTTCCCGAATGCTTTTTTGGGATGCGTCTATCAGTTTTTCCTCCATGACCCCTAGCTCATGACTCAATTGCTTGGTAATCCGTCGGAAAAAATCAGGGTTCTTCATCATGGATCCTAAAAATGCTTCTTTGGGGATAAAGCAAATTTTAGCATCCTTAATTATCGTAGCAGAGTTGCTGTAACTCTCTTCCCCTAGCAAAGCATGATAGCCTAAAAAGTCCCCTTCCTTTGCCAAGTATAAAATCTGCTCCTTCCCATTGGAAGCTGTCTTGCATACCTTGACAACTCCTGAGTTCACACAAAAAATCCCCAGCGGCTTGGTGCCTTCGTAGTAAAGAATCTGTCCTTTACGATGGGAAACTAGATTTTTGGCCTCTGAGATGGCACAGAGTTGGGTTTCCGGAAGCACAGAAAAAAGGGAATGCTTCCGTGAACCGCAAAGATCGCAGGGTAGAGTTGAAATTGTAGCTTGCATAGATATACTCTTTCTTAAAAAATTTTAGAAAAGTTAAAGAATTTCAATCATAAATACAATTTAATTCTTTAGCCAGGGATGGGTGGCAAGCTCTTTTGCTGTATAAATTTCCCTTCTTCCACTACATATTCCATAAAAACATGCCTATTCCCATTACTGAGCGCAATAAATGGACATTTCAGTATTTGGTTATATGCAACCGCTTGGGAGAGTACTTTTTGATTGATCTCCACCTCAGGAGCTTTGCATTCAATTAAAAAGTAAGGAAGACCCGATCGATCAAAAACCAATAAATCGGTCCTTTTCTGTAATCCGTTGTAGACCAATCCTCTTTCACTAGTAACCAATCCTTTCGGGAAATTTTGGTGATCGATAAGAAATCGGATCCAATGTTGCCGCACCCATTCCTCTGGGGTAAGTACCAAATGCTTTTTGCGCAAAAAATCAAAAATAAAAACCTGATCTTCTTTTTTGAGAAGTTGGGGTTCGAAAGCAGGTAAGTTGAGTTCAGGTAAGGAAATCACAGGGACAAGAGTTGGTTCCCACTGCAAATTAGGGCATTTTACCTAGAATTCTAGTTACTTCTTGGCTCCATCTGCTTCCTTAATCTCAAAGTTTAAATAAGGCCCAATTTTGCTCACCCACTCTGCTTTAAAAATTCGAATCTTCAACAGGTCATCCAATTGTAGGAAAGTACCATGTTGCAGACGATAGGCAACTACCACTTTGGCTTCTTGGTAACTGATGTAAGGATGGGAAGCCAGTTCTTCAATTGTAGCACGATTGATGGATAGCTTGCGAATGGGGGCAGCATCAAAATCAAAATATTCCCAAATGACCGGAATGACCTCCGGCTTGAGCCCATACACTTCATTTAGCTGGGCTATTTGGGTAAACCCGCCTAAGTTCTCCCGGTGCTTGATGATCCTTCCTGCCGTCAATGCGCCGATACCAGGCACAATTTGCAAAAGCACGGAATCCGTTTCGGAAAAAGGCAAGCGCTGAATCCGCTCAGAAACTTTTGTAGAATGAGACCGGGTGATGGTATCCTGGACATTGAATGTCGGCAGAGGGGATACCGAAAGTAAAAAGCCAGCCTGTTCCAGACTATCTACTTCATGTAGGTACTGCAAGTATATCGCTGAGGCCTTTTGATTTTTTGCCCAAGCAAGCACCTGAGAAGCGGCCACTAAGGCCATTAAAAAGGGAATCAAAAGCAAAAATCCTCGAGATTCCTTTGCTGAAAATCCAAGATGAGTTTTAGTCCAAAAAATTACGCGCTGCCACATGGAATTAAGTTAAAAAAGTATCTGAACTGAAGTTACAGGTTCTAGGCTTTCAAACCAAATGTACTATCGGCTCACGAACTCAATCTATTATTTAGATTGATTTTAAATTAGAGAACTCTTGCTAGAAAGAAACTTTTGAGGGAGCTGCAACTGTTAAATTTGCAGCCTTAGAAAGTCATGATGCAGACCAGATTTAGAGTTGTCAGTTTATCCCATAAAAGTGCTCCCGTTCACATCAGGGAGTTAATTTCTTTGGATGAAGCGGCTATTGAACGTCTACTGCTCAAACTCAAGGAATTTTTTAGTGTGGGAGATGCATTGGTGCTCTCCACCTGCAACCGAACTGAAGTCTATTACAGTCACGAATCGGATCTCAGCGTTGAACTAATCAAGTTGATCGGGATCGAAAGAGGATTGACTGACGCAATTAGCTACCTCGATTATTTTCAAGTTTTGAATAACGAATCGGAGGCAGTCACTCACCTATTTCGTGTATCCATGGGCCTTGAGGCACAAGTGATTGGTGACATTCAAATCTTAAATCAAGTAAAGAGATCCTACCAAACTGCAGCTGACCTAGAGCTTGCCGGTCCATTTTTGCATCGCTTGATGCACACCATTTTCTTTACCAACAAGCGGATAGTCCAAGAAACTGCTTTCAGAGATGGTGCCGCTTCTCTTTCGTATGCCACCATTGAATTAATTGAAAGCCTTACCCAGAATATTTTTCAACCCAGAATTTTACTAATTGGTGTGGGTGAAATTGGAGAGGATGTAGCCAGA
>CANHCD010000222.1 GCA_947458795.1 Cyclobacteriaceae bacterium
ACTCCCCTATGTCTGCACCTCTTGCACCCAAAAAACCGCAACTCCTTGAAATTCATGGCCACCAGCGCCAAGATCCCTATTACTGGATGAATGATCGGGAAAACCAAGAAGTGATCGATTACTTGAATGCGGAAAATAACTACCTAAAAGAGGTCATGAAGCCTACAGAGGGATTGCAAAAGCAGCTTTTTGAGGAAATGAAGGGCCGTATCAAAGAGCAAGACGAAAGTGTCCCCTACTTTAAGTCTGGTTATTTCTGGTATACCCGATACGAAAAAGGAAGTGAATACCCAATCTTTTGTCGCAAGCTAGGGAGCCTCGAAGCAGAAGAGGAGGTTATCCTGGATGTCAATACACTTGCAGAAGGGAAAAGTTATTTCCAAGTTGCCCAAGCTGCGACGAGTACCAATCAAAAAATCCTTGCCTTTGCAGCCGATGAGGTCGGTAGACGGATTTATACCATCCATTTCAAAAACTTAGACACGCATGGGTTTTTGGAAGATCAGATTCCTGAGGTGACTGGGAACTTTGTATGGGCTGCGGACCAGCAAAGCATTTTTTACTCCAAACAAGACCCCGAAACGCTCCGATCCTTTCAAATTTACAAGCACATTTTAGGTAGTTCCTCCACCACGGATCTGCTTATCTACGAGGAATTAGATGAGGAATTTTCTTGCATGGTCCACAAAACCAAATCTGAAAAATTCATCCTGATCCATTCGGAAAGCACCATCAGTTCCGAGATCCGGTTTGTCTCAGCAGATCAACCTACGGCTGCATTTCAAATCCTGCAAACCCGAATTCCGCATCTGGAGTATGCTGCAGACCACTATGGAGACCATTTCTTCATCCGCACCAACGACCAAGCCCAAAATTTCAAATTGGTCAAAGCTCCAATTGCTAATCCAAGCAAAGAAAACTGGATCGAGGTGATCCCACATCGTCCAGAGACCTTATTTGAAGATTTTGATTTGTTTTCCAAGTTCCTCGTCACACAAGAACGAAGCAATGGATTGACGCAAATTAACATCCAGCCCTGGGAGTCTGAAGCTGTGGGGCATTCCCTCTCCTTTGAAGATGAAACCTACACGGCTTATTTAGGGACCAATCCTGAGTTTGACACCAATCTTCTTCGTTTTGTCTACAATTCCCTGGTTTCCCCAAGTTCGGTTTACGAATACAACATGGTCACCCGGCAAAAAACGCTCCTGAAACAACAAGAAGTGGTGGGTGGTCATGAACCGAGCGACTACCATTCGGAGCGAATCTGGGCCAAGGCCGCAGATGGTGTACTTGTCCCCATCTCTTTGGTGTACCAGAAATCTACTTTTTCCAAAACCGAAAAAAATCCAGTGCTCCTCTATGCTTACGGCTCCTATGGGTACAGCATGGATGCCTACTTCTCCTCCAATCGACTCAGCCTACTTCAGCGGGGATTTGTTTTTGCCATCGCCCACATCCGCGGAGGTGAGGATTTGGGCCGAGCCTGGTACGAGGACGGCAAGCTATTGAAGAAGAAAAATACCTTTACCGACTTTATCGCCTGTGCCGAGCACTTAGTTCAGCAGGAATACAGCTCTCCAGCGCATTTGTATGCCATGGGTGGCAGTGCAGGAGGATTGCTGATGGGTGCAGTGATCAACATGCGTCCAGATCTATTTAATGGCGCCATCGCCAATGTGCCTTTTGTGGACGTAGTCACCACCATGCTTGACGAAAGCATCCCCCTTACCACAGGAGAGTTTCAGGAGTGGGGCAACCCGAAGGAAAAGGAATTTTACGACTACATGCTCTCCTATTCTCCCTATGACAATGTCAGCGCGCAGGCCTATCCCAATTTATTGGTGACCTCTGGTCTGCACGATTCACAAGTACAGTACTGGGAACCTACCAAATGGGTAGCAAAACTCAGGGAACTAAAAAAGGATCAAAACCTGCTCCTTTTATTCACCAATATGGAGGCAGGGCATGGAGGAGCATCTGGTAGATTTAATCCCTTGAAGGAAATTGCTTTGGAATACGCCTTCCTACTGATGCTTGAGGAAAAGACAAAGAAATAAAGTTGAAATAATTCCCTAGATATTGGCGGCTTAGAAATCCAAGAAAAACTGAAATTTCCCTAACTTTGGAATCAAACCTATTGCATATCAATTCATGAAAATTGCCTTAATCGCCCATGATGGTAAAAAAGCCGACATGGTCCATTTTCTGAGTGGATTCCGTGAAGCCCTTCACCGAAGCGATATTGAACTTGTAGCCACAGGCACCACGGGTTCGCACATTGAAAAGGCTGGTTTTCAAGTAGAAAAACTACTTTCAGGACCTTATGGAGGGGATGCTCAAATTGCGGCACTCGCTGCAGAAAAAAAATTAACCGCTGTAATTTTTTTTAGAGACCCCCTAGATAAGCATCCTCATGAACCAGATGTGCAGATGCTGATGCGCATCTGTGATGTACACAACATCCCCTTGGCAACAAACCCAGCATCAGCTGGACTGCTATTTAAAGCATTGACACAAACCTATGACACCTAAAACAATCAAAAAAATTGGAGTGCTCACCTCTGGTGGGGATTCTCCAGGCATGAATGCTGCCATTCGCGCAGTAGTGCGTGCTGGATTTTACTACGAAATGGAGATGTACGGCATCTACCGAGGTTACGAAGGAATGATCCAGGACGACATCAAAAAATTGGACTCGAGATACATTACCCATATCCTAGAACGGGGAGGAACATTTCTAAAGTCTGCACGAAGCGCCGAATTCAGAACCCCTGAAGGCAGAAAAAAAGCCTTTGAAAATCTACAAAGCCATGGCATCGATGCCTTGGTGGTAATTGGTGGAGATGGATCCCTTACAGGAGCACACCTGTTCTATGAAGAATATGGAATTCCCGCAATCGGGCTTCCAGGTACCATCGACAACGACCTTTCGGGTACTGACCTGACTATTGGATTTGATACCGCCTGCAATACAGCCATAGAAGCCATCGACAAAATCAGAGACACAGCTACCTCACACGACCGCCTATTTTTTGTGGAAGTAATGGGTAGAGATGCCGGCTTCATTGCAATCAATGCTGGCATTGGCAGCGCAGCAGCAGCCATCTTAATTCCTGAGCGAAAAACGTCTATTGATTGGTTAATTGAAAAGCTAAAGACAAGATCTAAAGCAAAAAAATCTTCCAACATTGTGATTGTTGCCGAGGGAGGAAAAAGTGGTTCTGCGCAGCAAATCGCAGATGAAGTAAAAACATTCCTTCCGCACTACGACATTAAAGTCACCATCTTGGGCCATTTGCAACGTGGTGGTTCCCCTACCTCTTTTGATCGACTACTCGCCTCCAAACTTGGTGTGGCTGCTGTAGAAGGACTACTTCAAGGCAAATACGATACAATGGCCGGGATGATCAACAATAAGGTGGTCTTTACGCCAATTGTCAAAGCTATTGTAGATGACAAGAAAGTAGATGATGAAGACTTACGAATAGCCAACATCCTATCTACCTAAAACAAAAAAAGAGGGGCCTAAAGCCCCTCTTTTTATTTCTTTAAGATCAAACTTGAATTCGGAGGTAGGAACATGGTTCCTTGTTTAACTGTCACCCCCTCTGTGGCATAAACAGAAGATTTAAAGCCTTCAGGAATTTGGAATTCCATGCCTTTGCTACCCAAGTGATGTACCACTAACAATTCCTGATCGGCAGTTCGGCGAATAAAGGCCATCACTGACTTAGGATACGTTTGCTTAACCGACTCCAGGCTACCGATTGCCAAGGCGGGATTGGATTGACGCAAACCAATCACCTTTTTGTAATGGTTGAAATAGCTGTTTGGGTCCAAGCGCTGTTGAGCCAATGGAGTCACGGTCGCATCTGTGCTGTATTGAGGGACAATCCAGCTGGCTCTACCAGAATCATTTTCTTTTTTATCCCAAAGAAAAGGCTCACGGATTTGTTCGTCTGGCTTCAGCCCAAGCATTCCGATTTCTTCTCCATAGTACAAGTAAGGAGCTCCAGGAAAGGTCATTAGGATCGCTAAGGCCTGCTTGTACTTGGCAGGATCTTTCTTCAAGTCATTCAACAAGCGTGGCTGATCGTGATTTGAGGAAAAGGTAGCGTCTATAAAATCAGGCGTAATCCCTTGGTAAAAATCAAGTACGTCCTTTTGCTTTTGGTACAGCAGTTGCCCATTTTCTGTATTCAAAGCCTCAATCATCGTGTAATGAAAGTCGAAATTGAATAAGGCTGCTAAGCCTGGAAG
>CANHCD010000223.1 GCA_947458795.1 Cyclobacteriaceae bacterium
AATATCGTGACACGCGAACTTTTCAAGCACTTTCCAACGGCTGCCCACCTGGCTACAAGCCACTTTGACGAACTTTTTCCCTACATCCGATCCGTTTCCTACCCCAACAACAAAACCAAACACCTCATCGGACTAGGTAAAATGCTATTGGATGATTTTGCAGGAGAGGTCCCCTCCACCGTAGAAGAGTTGGTCAAATTACCTGGTGTAGGAAGAAAAACCGCCAATGTGATTACCTCTGTCGTTTGGCAACAACCCAATATGGCAGTAGATACGCACGTGTATCGGGTATCGCGGCGCTTGGGGCTAGTGCCTTTAACCGCCAAAACTCCCCTAGAAGTAGAAAAACAATTGGTCAAGCATTTACCCAAGGAGCACATTCACAAGGCCCACCACTGGCTGATTCTTCACGGACGCTACACTTGCCTAGCAAGAAGTCCCAAATGCAGTGTTTGTGGAATCACAGCGCTTTGCAAACATTTTGAAAAAATGCAAAAAAACGCGGATAAGGCCTGAAAGACGCTGGGCTGAACCCTATTTTTCAGAGGTATTGCGTGGTCGGTAACCAGAATCTTTAAACAACTTTTTTGCATCTGCTTCGCGCATCAGCTCCGGTAAGCTAAGGTCCTGCTGAACCGCGAATTCTTCTACAATATTCCATCCTATCCAACGCCCTATTCTGCCTGGGGCATCCGCGCTAATTGCATCCGTAGCTGGAGCTTCGCCGATGTACTTGCGGATTTCGAATGGATTGGTTTCGAACAACAATTCGTTCTCAATAAAATGTGCCCAAATAATGTCTTCGTTGTCCCAGCAGGCTTGAATTTGTTCGGGCGTGTAGCCAATCAAATATTGGTCATCCGTGCAAGGCAAGATGGATTTGACAAAATGATAGGCTTTGCCATAGTAAATCATTTCGGCCAAGAGCGTATTTTCTTTGGGGTCAATCTCATTGTAACGGGAAGAAATGGCCAAGACAATCATTGGGACGAGGTATTTACGCTCGTAACGTGAGGCAAGGTACCTGGGAATATCCGGCTGGAAAGCGTGATCACTGGGCAAAAAATAATCTAGACCAATCACAATCACTTCTTCATCTATAATCAAGTCAAATCCGAAACCCGACACATAGGTATATACTTTTGGCTCTTTGAAGTCGGGATAATAGCTTTTTAAGTAGGCAAAAGCTTGCTCTAACTCTACTTTAACATCCGATAGATTGGCAAACTCCTTGGCCACTGCTTTATTCAATTCTTGCATAGCCGAATCTTGATGCAGGCGTACAAGATCCCCCGCCAAAGAATCCATATTCGGATAAGCCTCTATGCCGAGGGCTTTGGAAGTTACTTCAGGATATTGCGCCAATAAGGCAAGCATCTCCTCCTTGGTTTCTGCTCCAAAAAAAGCCGGTTCCAAGCGCTGAATAGTCAAGTCCACACGGCCTTCTAGCCGATCTTCATCTAGGGTACAGGTGCTGTCCGATGATTGACAGGAAAAAAGCACTGTAACCACTAGCAGGACGAAGATGCGGATATACATGAATTTGTTTTTTTGGCAAGTTAAAGAAACCCTAACAATTCTACAGAACACGGAAGCTTTCGCCTCTAAATCCAGCTCCAATTGCCTTGAGTTTTTAAGATAATTAGTTTGAAATCAGCGGTTAAAAGTCAGGCTCTTTCGCTCAAATCTGTCCATACATTTGGTATAATTAAGAATTAAACGGATTTTTATCCTTTAGATTCTTCTACACCCTAAGGAATTCCATTTTCACGATGAAGTCTTTTCACAAATTTACCTACTTTTTAGTACTACTTTGCTTCTGGGCCTTTGCTCCAACTTTCGTTTTTGCGCAGCAAAATGTGGACCTCAACACCATACGAGTAGATCAACTAAGTGATGATCAAATCGAGGAACTCGTGAAGCGCGCGCAAGATGCAGGGCTGAGCAGCACGGATTTCTTGATGATGGCACAAATGCGGGGGATGCCTTCGGGCGAAGTTGAAAAACTTCGAAACAGAATTGAGGGCTTGGCTACAGGTTCCAGCAAGTCAAGATCCACGAATGTATCAAAAAGAGCTGCTCGCGAACAGGTAGACATCAATGACATCACCAGAGGCCTGATGGAAACACAGGAGTTGATGGAAGAGGAAAAAGCGGATTCCTTGCTTTTTGGGAGTACCTTATTTTTTCAAAAGAATCGGAAACTAAGCTTTGAGCCTAGCTTAAACCAGGCCACACCGAAAAATTACATTCTTGGACCAGGAGACCTAATCTATGTGGATATCTACGGACAATCTGAGAAGTATTACGAGGCAACCGTCAACCCAGAAGGTTCTATTTTACTCGATAACATTGGCTTGATCGCGGTTTCTGGAAAAACCATTGAAGCAGCTGAAGGAATCATCAAAAATCGAGTGGCTGCTTTTTATACAGGACTTAGTGGATCCAATCCTAGCACCTTTCTTCAAGTCACGCTTGGGAATGTCAAAACCATCAAGGTGCACATTTTGAATGAGGTTCGTCTGCCTGGAACCTTTACCTTGAGCGCCTTCTCCACGGTATTCAATGCCCTCTATGCGGCTGGAGGACCTTCAGATAAAGGAACCCTCCGTGCCATCCAGCTCATCCGAAACAACAAAAAAATCGCTGAAATTGATGTGTATGACATAATCATCAATGGAACAGCCAATTTGAATGTACAGCTCCAAGATCAAGACGTGATCTTGGTCAACCCTTATCTCGCTCGAGTGAAGGTGATGGGGGAAGTTAAGCGCCCCTTGGTTTTTGAGGTCACACCAGAGGACAACCTAGAAGACATCCTTCGCTTTGCAGGTGGATTTACAGACTTGGCTTTTAAAGATCGCATTTCCATCTCTCGCATCACAGGTAATCAACGCTCCATCTCAGATGTTTATCAAAACCAACTCGGGCTTTTTAACCTGAAGGGAGGAGATGAGGTCACTGTAGGAAGAATTATCGACCGCTACACCAACCGAATTCAAATTAAGGGAGCAGTGTTTAGACCAGGAGTTTTTTCCTTAACAGAAGGACTTACGCTAACCCAATTGATCAAAAATGCAGATGGCCTCAAAGGCGATGCCTACACGCAGCGAGCCAGCATCTTGCGAACCAAAGGAGACCTCAGTTCAGAAGTATTGGAAGTAAATCTTCAAGCGGTATTGGAAGGCCGCCAAGAAGATGTGGTCTTGCAGCGTGAAGATGTAATCCGTATTTCTAGCATTTATGATGTTCAAAACGAACGGTACATACAGATCTTGGGTGAGGTAAAACGTCCGGGCACCTATCCTTATGCGGCAGGAATGACGCCTGAAGAATTGATTCTTATCGCCGGTGGCTTGCAAGAATCTGCCAACATAAAAGACATTGAAATTGCCAGAAGGCTGGAAGATTCAGATTCAGGAACCTTATCGGATATCATCACCACCTCCATCAATGCAGATTTATCCTTCAACCCGAATGCGATTTCCTTGGCGCCATTCGATCAAGTGATTGTACGAAAGCGCGCCAATTTTACGATGCAGCGACTTGTGTCTGTAGAAGGGCAGGTCAATTCTCCAGGAATTTTTGCGATTCAAACTAGTGTAGACCGCATCTCAGATTTGATCAAAAGAGCTGGAGGGGTAAATCAATTTGCCTACACCAAAGGCGCTACCTTGATTCGTAAAACAGAGTTTTTCAACACGGAGTCTGAGCAAGTGCGGAGACAGAAAAATTTGGAAGCACTACGCGTTCTTCTTAAGGAGAATCCAACCAACCCTGAGGCACAAGAAGAACTCCTTATTCGTCTATTCAGAGACCTTCCAAAAGAAAAAGTTGCGAAAACGGATTCCACTGCCAATAATGCCAAACGAGAGTCATTGGATCAAATTGCTGCAGAAACCCCTGGTGTAGCTGTTAAATTCAAGGAAACTGAGGCCGTTGCCATCAACCTGGAAAAAATCCTTGCCAATCCTGGTTCGGAGGAAGATTTGGTTCTCGAAGAAGGCGATATTCTCAATGTGCCCAAGCTCTTGCAAACCGTTCGTATGCGTGGAGATGTAGTCTATCCAACTACCTTAAGACACGAGCAAGGCCGTAGCCTTCGGTTTTACATCAATGGCGCAGGTGGGTTTGACCGAAGAGCCAACCGCAAGCAAACCTATGTAGTCTATGCAAATGGGGCGGTAAAACGAACAAAAGGGTTCTTTGGAGTTCGAAGCTTCCCAGTTGTGGAGCCTGGAGCTGAAGTGATCA
>CANHCD010000224.1 GCA_947458795.1 Cyclobacteriaceae bacterium
CACCGATGCTCAAAACCAAAGAGGTGCTGGAATGGGATCGTAAGAAAGGTGGACTTCAAGCACATGCTGAGATTCGTATTGGAGCGATTGTCTTGGGAAATAGACCACTACCCAAAGTGAACCCTGAATTGGCTGTTCAACTGCTTCTTGAAACCATTCAAGAGGAAGGGGAATTTTTGCTGGATTGGAACGAGTCTGCAAGGGAATTAATAGCACGAGTGCAATCCGTAGCCACTTGGCATCCGAGTCAGGGCTGGCCAAATTGGTCTATCGATGCCCTGTGCGCAAGCGCGGTAGACTGGCTTGCACCCTACTTGATGGGCATTACCAAAAATGAGGAATTGAAGAAATTGAACCTTAGTCAATTTTTGATGCATTCCCTTTCTTTTGAGCAGCAGCAGAACTTGGAAAGGATCGCACCCAGGCAGTTAACGGTGCCTTCTGGAAGCGAAATATCCATCCACTACCAAGAAGATGGCAGCTCCCCTCGCCTTTCGGTTCGCTTGCAGGAATTATTTGGGATGCTTGAAACCCCTAAAGTGAATGAAGGAAGCATCCCAATTTTGATCGAATTGCTATCCCCTGGTTACAAACCGGTACAGCTCACCCGAGATTTAAAAAGTTTTTGGACTTCAGGCTACTTTGAGGTCAAAAAAGAACTCAAACAGCGTTATCCCAAGCACTCTTGGCCAGATGATCCCATTCAGGCACAGGCTGTCCGAGGAGTCAAAAAAAGAGAATAAAGTTGGATTACTCCTCAAAAAGGTCTTTCAACTCTTTTAGCATGGGTTCTACCTCTAGCTTCTTCAATGCTAGGCTTTCCTCGTCTTCAGGATTGTGAAGGTAATGATTCCAATGCTTCTCGGCTTTGCGGATAGTTCTTGGAGTAATGTCGAATTCCACGCTGTCCAAATAACCTTTTGCTAGTGTCGAAGCTTTAAAGTTGCCGAAAAGATACACTCGGAAAATTTCCACAAAGCTTTCCGCTAGGTTGAATTCCTCTAGTATTTGAACGAAAGCGCCTTGAATGGCTTTGTTCTTTTTATCCGAAATAGCTTCAAATATGGCATCCAAAGATTCTTCATTCCAGGAAGTTTTGGCTAAAGCACGGCAAGCCAAATAGGCTATTTCCCATTGATCTCCTTTTACCAAGGTAATCAAGTGGTCTTTTGTCTCTTCATCAGCCATGCCTCCAAGTTTGTCCGCAAAGTGATAGGCTTCCTCTTCCTTGGGATCGCACATCCGATTCAGCACTTTTTGTATGTCTTCCTGCATATTGTTTTCTTTCTTTGTGCAAAGATAGCTATGGAACTGGCTTTACGATGAAAATACCCCAAACTCAAGTTGTATCCTTCGCTCAAGCCCTACTCCTCGTAGATCAAGCCGACGAAAAGGGATGGGAAATCAGGTATTTGCCTGAAAAACACCAGCTGCTACTTGAAAACAAGGTCAGCTGGCTAGCTAAGCTTTTTCTTCCCTGGACGATGACTTGGCTGCCTGAAGGGAAATTTCAAGTCCAAGAAGATGTGCATTATTGCTTGACTTTAGTGAGAGCGGGACAGGCGTCCCTTGGCTATTTTCATCAAGGCAAGCTACTGGATCATAAAGTATTTCGAGGCTACTTGGTTCGACAGAAACAGGGTAAATCTCAGTTTAAGTACTTGAAAACCAAAGGAAAATCTAGAGCTGGTTCACGCATCAGATTAGAAGAAACGCTTGTATTTTTTAAAGAGATCAACGAGCGGCTACAGGTCTATGCCAAGCAGTATCCCCTCAATTTTTGGGGTCTAGGATGTGCCAAAACCATGTGGCCCTTGTTATTTGATGGGGAAGTGAAACCACCCTTCAGTTCCAAATCGGCCGAATTGATCGAACTCCCTTATCCCTTCACCAAAGGCTCTTACGAGGAATTACAAGAATTAGAATTGCGGTTGCAGCAATTTCATTTGCTACTTTCTCCTTTGGCTGAGCCCTTGATTCAATTACAACAAGCATCCGATCCAGAAGCAGACGATTCCTGGTAAGCATAAAAAAGCCTTTGGCTTCCAAGGAAACCAAAGGCAAAAAGGAAAGTGGGCGTTGGTTTAGCTTTCTTTAGTTCCTTTTTCTGGGAAAGAGTAGGACAACATGTTGATTGTTTCATGTGCCATCTTGATGTTGAATTCGTAGGCTAGGCTCTTGTAATTCACCAAATCCACGATCGTTCCAATAAAGCACAAGCCAATCGTGAGTAGGTACAAGATTCCAAGACCTATTTGCCCAAGGATAAAACGATGAAGGCCAGCAAAGCCAAAGAAGCCAAGCAAGGTCAATATCAAAATCATCTGCGGGTCTTTGCGTCTTGCTCGGTACACTTGAGCAAATAATGAAGCTTCTTCCTCATCCATGCTCTTCATTAAACCCTGGATGTAGCCCAATTCCATACCTTCCAATTCAGGAAGATGTCTCAATACATTAGCCATAGTGTGCGCGTTGTTTTAATTGTTTGATTAATACCCAAATACGATGAAAGATGACCCCATACGCCAAGCTTGCCAAGGGATGCATTTCCCAAGAAGCTAGAAACTCGCCTCTAGCAAGCAGGTTCATGGCCCTCCCCAATCCACATCCAGGGCACCAGAGCAAGCCTAAATTGTCCAAAGGACAAAGGCTGAAGGAGTCTGAATAGGGATTGATGGTAAAAATGGCAAGTATACTCGCTATCCAGACAATTAATTCCACTGGGATAGATTGTAGCCGATGCCTAAGTTCTTTCATGTGTATTCGATTTACTAAAATGATGCCAAACCTCCAAAAAAGCTTTGGAAGGGGTTTTTAGGAAATAGGCGTGGGCTGCATGTAAGATAACTGAACAGCTAGCTGTCCGTTTACGAACGATTTAGTTCGGGTAGATTTAATTGTAGTACTCGTCCAAATTGCTGAATCTGTTGCCGCTCTAGATTCTTTCGCAGCGATTCGTGGTTTTTTACCGCACCAAAGGTTTTGAAACCTGAAAATTTCAAAAATAGTCCCAAAATATCTCCGGGAACCTGGGTTTGACCTGAAATGCCCACTGCTTTGGAGGCCTCTTTTCCAAGAAAGTAGGCAAACAAAGGTTCCAATTGGCTAGTTAAAAATGAATCAGGAATATTTTTCTGATAGAATTCGAGCAGGGCTCTGGTGAGTTTTTTTCCTGCATCAGAAGCCTTGAGGTGCCTTTTTCGAATCAATCGATCGAGCTCAAACGCCTCTTTGGGGCTGTTGGGCCAAAGGTCAGTTTCTACCCCCATCAGCTCCCCAATCCACTTCCAATACCCCAGCACTGCTTGGTGCTCCTTAGGGCTTGGGGTCATGCCCAACTTCGTCATTCCACGCAGCACGATATGGCTAAATGCCAAATTGGTGCCCAAAAGATCTTCCTGATTGATGGGTTGCCCGAATGCTGGATCCCAATCCCTGGCATAGGTTCGAATAAAGTATCGGCTATAAGCATGAATCAAGCGAACCTTGGCACAAGTCAAAAAGGCTTCATCTTGACTCGTAAATGCCCCAGGTTTGAAAATATCCAAAACAAAGCGAGTGGTCTCCCCTAGCCTTTCACCGATTTGATTCAGGATTCGTTGGGATCGAATGAGGACTTGGGCACCCGCAGCAAAGGCATAGCAATAGGGCAACGAATAAAATCCAAGCATTGCGAGATACATATCCCCTTTTTGTTCGAAAAACTCCTGAGCTTGCCGATGCTCTCCTTCAGAAAATTCTTTTTCTTTGTAATGGTAGAATTCAAAATAGAGCCGCAGCTCCTCTGGAAAATATTCCGGAAGCTTGGCTGGAATGACAAGCCAAGAATTGATCTCTGAAGCCAGATTGGGTTGAGAGATCAATGCTTCAACAGCTTGATCTGCCAAAGTATCCTGTTTGAGACGTAATTGATCAAAAACGGAACTGTTGTATTGACTAAGTAGATTCACCTAGCCTTAACCAAATAGTTGTCCTTTAGTTACCAAGAGATGCGAATCCAGTGTAAGATTTATTTCATCCTTTTCATTTGCCTACTCATTCAGCATACGAAAGGGGTTGCGCAGGCATCCACTGACCTGTGGGTGATGGACACGGAAGGCAAGGGAGGAAATCTCAAACTCCTGACATCCACTGCCAAGCCGCTGACCAACCGACCTGAATACGACAATCAGCCCAGTTTCATCAACGATTCCGAGTTGATTTTTTCCGCAGCCGATGACAAAGGCA
>CANHCD010000225.1 GCA_947458795.1 Cyclobacteriaceae bacterium
ACCACTTGGTAGATGCCTATTTTGGGATTTTCCAACAGCTAAGTTTTGAGGCTGTTAAAGAAGCAGCTACGTTTGCCATGGATGGGTTTTTGGCAGGTGACTACGACCAAGTATTTCTAGTTTTCAACGAATTCAAGAATGTGGCAACACAAGAGATTCGCGTAGAGCAGTTTTTACCCATGGCCTCTTCAGCTTCAGATCAGGTAACTACCGCTGAAACAGACTACTTGCTTGAGCCTTCACGTACCTACATCATTGAGGAATTGGTTCCAATTTCTTTGAGAATACAATTTTACAAAGCTGTTCTAGAATCCAATGCCTCAGAGCATGGCGCACGAATGACAGCTATGGACAAGGCAACTGAAAATGCTGGTGAACTTCTAAAAGAGTTGAAGTTGATGTACAACCGTACACGTCAGGCAGCCATCACCAACGAAATTCTCGAGATTGTGGCGGGCGCCAATGCACTTGCTGGAAAGTAAATCTTACAAGCAACAAAAAAACCACAGCTTTTAAAAAGGCTGTGGTTTTTTGTTTTTAGGGATTGGCAGCTTACATCCGTATCCTTCTGCTGATCACTCGGGCCATAATTCCTAGTCCCTCCGCATTGGGGTGCACGCCATCCGGCAATAGCTCGGACCGATCCATAAAGGGGGTGTATAGGTCGATGACTTCAGCACCAGACTTTTGGATGATTTCAAACAGCATCAGACGCTGCTCGTTGTTCATCACGTCTGGGGTAATGCCAAAATTAACCCGAGAGACAGGCACCGGAAGGATCACGTATACTTTGCCATCCTTGGGCATGTGGTCTCGAAATTCGGCAATCAAATCCAAGTAGTCTTGAACAAACTCTCCCTTATGCGCCCAGTTTTGAGGTTTGGAATCGTTCGTTCCCAACTTGATGACTACGACATCTGGACGAAAATCTTTTACTTGTTGGAACTGTGGCTCGTTCCAATACGGAAAATCTCCTTTCTTCAAAAGTGTGCGGCCGCTCACTCCAAAATTCTTTACTTCATAGGCACTTCCTAGGATTTGACCTACTTGCAGGGGAAAGGATCCAGGGTTATCCCTGCCAGGCCCTTGGGTGATGCTGTTGCCTACAAAGGCTATTTTGATGGGTTCTTGCGCAAGGCTAAGTAGGGGAAGTAGCAGCAGTGCAAGGAGTGATAAGTAGGTTTT
The DNA here is from genome assembly GCA_947458795.1 of Cyclobacteriaceae bacterium. GTDB lineage: Bacteria > Bacteroidota > Bacteroidia > Cytophagales > Cyclobacteriaceae > Algoriphagus. The sequence goes on from CANHCD010000225.1 coordinate 1,186, forward strand.
CATGGGTTTGGGTTTTTGATGAGTAGCATGGTGTTCCCTATCGGGTTGCTTAAATGTAAAAAATCTTCCCTAAAAATCCAGTATTCCTTGGGCACTCTCCCTCCTTGGCTTTAAATTTAGGCGATGCCTAAACTGATGCGACTCCAACAACTTTTTTCTTGGCTCTCCTTAGATGTTGTCTTTGGTGCGATGGCAAGCATGTATTTTTTTCAAGAACTTTTTCATGTGCAGTTGGAATGGCCCATTTTTGTCCTCTTGGGGTTAGCGGTGTGGACCATCTACAGCCTAGACCATCTGCTAGATGCAAGGCAAAGTAAGGGGAGTAGTTCCTCTCGAAGAGTTTTTTACAGACAAAACAAGCTTGTCCTCTCAGTAGGCATCCTTGTAGCCGTAGTGGCTGGCCTTACCGGAGCCTTTTACTGGTTGGGATGGGGTAAAGAGCTGCAGCTGACTTTGGTGCTCGTGCTAGCAATGGGAGGCTGCCGCTGGGCAATTCAAAAATTAGGCCCCCTGGTTCTGAAGGAGGTTTCGATAGCTTTATTCTACGTGGTTGGTGTTTTATGGCTCCCAATACTCCGTTCTGAGGCGCAGGATTTGTCCTGGCAGGCACTGGCATTTGCAACTGTATTTTTTTTATTGGCCTTGCTTAATCTTTGGATGCTCTCATTTTTAGACCGAGAAGAAGACCGACAGGATGGATTTAATTCTATTGCAATGCTGCTCCCTCCAATCCAAATGATTCAGTGGATTCGGAAACTTGCCTTTCTAGGAATTTTTGGCACGATGGCTTCCTTTATTTTATTGCCCTCCTTTTACCGTCCATTTTCTTGCATTCTTCTGCTGATGTTCTTGGTGCATTACCTGACCTTTTTTCAATCCCAACTTCCGGCAACGCAAAAAAGGCAACGGATGGAACTCGCCTTTTGGCTTCCTTGGCTGCTTCTTTGGATTTAGGAGTCTTATTTAATGACTTGATGGGGATCAAATCGAACAAATAGCGCAAGCCAAATGGATCGGCTCAAGCGGAAGCTGAAGGGTAAGCTAAGCAGCACAATACCCACAAGCAATCCAAGTAGCAAGAGCAAGGAATAGTCGGGATATACAAGCGTAAGGGTGATCCAAGAAGCAATAAAAAGAAGTGTATTGATGCCATAGCTGACAAACATCGCTCCGAAATAGAATCCTGGTTCGGGTTCGAAGGACTGATTGCAATGCGGGCAAGTCGCATACATGCTAAATAAACTTCCAGGCTTTGAAATTTTCCCTGGCTTAAAAAGATGTCCCTTTCTGCATTTTGGGCAGCAGAGGTTAAGTATGCTAGAGAGTACGCTTCGTTGGGACATTGTAGTGTGGGTTTAATTCTCTGCTTTTTGAATCACTCCTTTAATGAGACGATCGAAGTACTGCCCATTTCCTGGACCAAACCAGTTCATCTCACGTACTTCGTGAAATTTGGCATCGTACAACTCATCGGGCGTGATGTAGCCAACATAGCTCCCATTGAAAACGGTGACCACGAGATGCAGTCCTTTTTCTTCCGCAAGGGCATCCCAGGCCTCATAAAAAACTCCTGATAGCTCGCCGCTACTCGAAATAAACAAGATGTTTCCCACTTGGCTGATGTCTAAATAGGCAGGCATCTCTCCAAGTAGGGTTCGAAAGAGCCAGGGCCGTAGTCGCAAGTCGTTGGAAATACGAAGTTGGGGTTCCCCCAAGTCGATCTGTAACTTTGAAGTTCGAAGCAATGCAGCTCCTTGCAAGGCCACTGCACTGGTATCCGCGCTGAGCCTAGTATCAATGGCGAGGGCATAGGCATTGACCTGCTCTGGGGTATTTCCTTGCGTGAGTGGACGGTGGCTTCCCACGGTGCCTGCAGCAAATAGTGCAAAATCCACTTCATCCTCTTCCAAGCGCTCGGTAAGAAAGGCAGGGTAATCTCCAGAAAGCCCCATAAACTTGGAGCTCAAGGCAGTGGCATGTGCCGAATAGGTAATAAAAGAGGCTTTCTGTCCATCCCTTCGATGTAGCAGTACCTGACGCACGAAGGGGTCAGTAGGACCTCCTTTGACGAAGCGATTGGAGACAAGGTCGGAAACACTTGTTTTTTTGTAAGCGATGGTGACTGTGTCTTGGCTGGCGATGGCAGTTTGCAAGGCACGAACGGACCCTGCTACCAGTTGCTCGACCACCTGCTCATCGTAGCCTCCAAAGGCAAGCGAACCCACCATTCCTGGCATGTATCCTCCCATCCCGGAATGGGTATGTGTAGCGGTAAAAATCAGTTGATCTACGGAGATTCCTGCCTCTTTAACCCCAGCACGGACCTGCTCGGCGAGCTGCGGGTGTACAATCAATAATTCATAGTTGAGCCAGGCAATGCTGGATTTGCCGTTGCTGAGCGTCAAGGCTTTGACATGGCTGGAGTCTTGGACAAAGGTGTAGGGTCCTCGAGGGGAGTAGCCCACGAGTTCTGCAGGTTGGGCTGGGGTGACATTGACAGTTGCCCAGCCTCCTAGCCAGTGGGATGAGGTACTGCTGCTCCAGGTGCTGGTATCCAGGTCAGCAAAAGTGCTTTGGTAGGAAGAGCGATCCTGAACGGGACTTCGGTCTACTGTAGTGAGCGTGGCTATGCCCAATAGGAGAAGGATTCCTAGTACCCAAACAAATACACGAAAAATCCGAAGCATAGCAGGATGTAAAAATTGATTTGAAGCACAATTGTGCTTCTTTGGGTCTAGTACTCGAAGGTGCCGTAGGTGCCTTGAAGCGTGACTTTTTTGCCGGTATGGGGTTCTACACGTCCAATGATTTGTGCTTCCACTCCATAGGATTCGGCGATATCGATGATTTCTTCAGCATAGCGCTCATCTAGGTACACTTCCATTCTGTGCCCCATGTTGAATACCTTGTACATTTCCTTCCAATCCGTTCCACTTTCCTCTTGAATGATGCGAAACAAGGGAGGAGTATCAAATAAATTGTCCTTGATGACGTGAAGGTCCTCGATAAAATGGAGCACCTTAGTTTGAGCACCACC
>CANHCD010000226.1 GCA_947458795.1 Cyclobacteriaceae bacterium
CAAAGGTAGTTATTCAGTGCTTTGAAATTTCACTTCCAGGCAAAATAGTGGCTAAAGGCAAGGCATTGCTGTTCGTATGTTTCGTTGGATTCCAAGTAAAAATAGGCTTGTGTAAGTAAAGCATGTGCACAGTTGGAATCTAAAACTTACCTTTGCACCATGCTAGTAGTGGTCACAGGAGTGTCAGGTACGGGAAAAACTACCCTAGGACTGGGATTATCTCAGGCGCTAAGCCTTCCATTTTTGGATGCAGACCAGTTTCATCCCCCTGCAAACATTGAAAAAATGGGGAGAGGGGAACCGCTTACGGATGCGGATCGGGTACCCTGGTTAGCTGCTTTGGCTTCTAAGTTGCTCGAAATGGAGCAACAGGGAGGAGCAGTGTTGGCTTGTTCAGCACTGAAAAACACCTACCGCAAGCAGCTTCAAGTTAGCGATGGACTTCGCTGGATTCACTTGACCGGATCTCGGGATCTGATTTGGGAGCGCATGCTTGCCCGACAAAACCATTACATGAAGGCGGGGATGTTGGATTCCCAGCTGGCCATTTGGGAGAAGCCTAGCTTAGGCAAACTAATTGACATTTCAGGGACACCAGCCCAGGTGCTGGAGGTATCCCTTTACTATTTAACAATGCAAGAGATGAAAATGAATATGGGGGTGATCGGTATGGGTGTGATGGGCAAAAGCCTGGCACTCAACCTTGCAGAAAACGGGGTTTCCGTTTCCCTTTACAACCGATTTGTGGCAGGCAAGGAGGAGGGTATCGCCCAAAAGGTACTGGATGAAAACCCAGAATTCAAGCAGACAGCTGCTTTTGAAGACCTTGCAGCTTTTGTAGCTTCCTTGGCTACCCCGCGTCGCATCTTGATGATGATTCCTGCCGGTGCCGCGATCGATGCCCAGCTAGATGCCTTGATTCCGATTTTGGAAAAAGACGATTTGGTGATCGATGGAGGCAATTCCTTCTACCTGGACTCGGATCGAAGAGTCAATCGCCTCAAAGATGTGGGAATGCATTTTCTCCCCATGGGCGTGTCCGGTGGAGAAGAGGGGGCACGCAAAGGCCCATCCATCATGCCTGGCGGAAATGCGGAAGGCTATGCGATGGTGGCCGATTTCTTGGGTAGAATCTCTGCCAAAGACAAGGACGGAAAGCCTTGCGTGACCTATGTCGGTCCAGGAGGATCAGGTCACTTTATCAAGATGGTTCACAACTCGATTGAGTACGGGGAGATGCAGGTCTTGGCGGAGTTGGTTCACTTCCTACGTTTTGGATTTGGCTGCTCGGCTGCTCAGGTATCTGCCATTTTTTCCGATTGGGCAAAAGGCGAGTTGAAGTCCTTCCTGCTAGAAATCACTGCCGATCTCCTACTTTTCAAAGAAGGAGGAGAATTGCTACTCGATAAAATCCTAGATCAGGCTGGTCAAAAAGGAACTGGCGCTTGGTCCTTGACTACTGCTTTGGAGTACGGAATTCCCTACAGCCCATTGGCTGAAGCCGTGAATGCGCGAGGAGTGTCTGGAGAAAAGGCGATGCGCTTGGCATTTTCCAAAACCTTCCAGCATGAATTCCAAAAGGTGGAGGGTTCTTTGGAAACTTGGCTTCCGAAAATCAAAGAAGCCTATGCCTTGGCTCGAATCATCAATCATGAGGTAGGCTTCCGATTGATGAAAACCGTATCAGACACCAAAGGCTGGGAACTGAATTTCAATGAAATCGCCCGTATCTGGACCAATGGTTGCATCATCCGATCTGGCTTGATGGAGCGAATTTCATCCAATTATGCAGATCAAGTGGCCTTCTTTGAAATCCCGGGAGTGAAAGAAGAGGTGATTTCTGGAAGAAAGAACTTGGCTGAATTGGTGGGCTTAGGCGTGACGAATGGATTTGCTTTGCCGGTGATGAGTGCGGGGATCAACTACCTCCTTGGTCGAATTACGGCAGATTCTTCTGCTTCGGTGATTCAGGCCCAGCGCGATTACTTTGGTGCACATACCTACCAGCGCAAGGACGACCCAACTGGTAAGTTTTACCACACGCAATGGACGAATTCCTAAATTTCATACTACACTAAAGCTGGACAATCGTCCAGCTTTTTTTTTGAAAAGTCGCTGGATAAAAGCAACTAGGAGTTGAGGTTCAATCCCATCTGCCGTGTCCTGTGGACCGTACACCAAAATGATTCTCTTTTTTCCATCAATGGGATTGGATTTGGTGAAACAAGGAGCGAACTTCAAGAATCAACTGAAGTATACCCTTATGACATTCAAATCCCTTGCCCTGACCTTACTTTTTGGACTTCTTTCGCTTCTGGCGTTTGGCCAAGACCTGGTCATCACATCCGTTCATGTGGTTTCTTTGGAAACGGGAAAAATCCAGAAAGACCAGACCCTTTTAGTCAAAAATGGCAAAATTGAATCCATTGTTCCTGCTGGAAAGTTGCCCGCAGCCTGGCAGCAAGTGACCCAAGTTGAGGGCAAAGGCAGTTATGTTTTCCCTGGGCTTGCCGAATTTCATGCGCACTTACCGGTAGCTGCAGATGGTAATACCCAGCTCCAGGAGGAATCCATGTGGCTTTACCTAGCCAATGGAGTAGTACGTATTCGAAGCATGCTGGGACACCCCAGCCACATTGCCCTTCGAGACAAATTGAATGCAGGGCAACTCATGGGACCAAAAACCTACATTTCGGGACCGTCCTTCAATGCGAATTCCGTGACAGACCCAGCCCAGGGCGCGGCGATGGTCAAATCCCAAAAGCAAGAAGGCTACGATCACTTGAAGATCCATCCTGGAGTGCTTTCGGATGAAATGAAAGCAATCGCAACTGCAGCCAAGGCGGAAAATATCCCATTTGGAGGACACGTGCCTTTGGATGTTGGGATTAATCAGGCCCTAGAAGATGGCTTTAAATCCATCGAACACATGGATGGGTACATGGAGGGCTTGCTTCCCAGTACGGTTACCATTGACCCCGCTACCTCAGGTCCATTTAACTTGAATTTATCCTCCCAAGTGGACTGGAGCAAACTCCCCAATCTCATCCAGAAGACCTTGGATCAAGGAACTTACTTGGCGCCTACGCTCACGCTGTTTGACCGGTATTTTGGATACATTCCGGCAGATACGTTTCGCCTCGCTCCAGAAATGAAGTACCTCCCAGGCTTGCAGATCCAACAATGGGTGAATACCAAAAAGCAATTGGAACGGGCAGGCATGCTGAACAAAGAAGTAGTGGCTCCCTACATCGCTTTTCGCCGAAAGTTGTTTCTTGAAATGCACCGCGCTGGCGTGCCCATGATCATGGCCTCCGACTCCCCGCAGGTATTCAATGTTCCAGGATTTTCGATCCACCACGAGATCGCCTTGATGTCGGAAGCAGGAATGTCCAACCTGGAAATATTAAAAACAGGGGCGCTTGTTCCTGCCCAGTACATGGACGCAACAGACAGTTGGGGACAAATCAAAGAAGGCTATGAAGCCGATTTTGTCCTCGTGGAACAAAACCCGCTCCTCGATCTCAAGACCCTCCAAAAGCCAGTTGGCGTGGTCATCAGAGGAAAGTGGATCGGAAGAGAAGAACTGCAAAGTCAATTGGATCGTATCGAAAAAAATCACCTCAGAAATTGAACTGTTTATGAAAAAGCACTTTATTCCTTCTTTAAATCTCCGGTTAGGCCAACTCCTACTTTTAATTGCTGTAGCAATTAGTAGCTGTACCACACCTTCAAAACAAAACCCCAAATCAGCAACCACCACCTTTATGATTCAATCCGAATTGCTCACCGAATACCAAGGACAGCCCGTTTACCGCTATGTGTTGGACAACGGCACCATTCAAGTAGAACTCTCCAACTTTGGAGGGCTTGTTTACAAAATCCTAGCACCAGACCGTGACGGGAAGAAGGAGAATGTGGCCTTGACTTTGGATCGAGTAGAAGATTTTTTGGATACAGAAAACCCCTTCTTTGGCGCGACAGCAGGTAGAGTGGCCAACCGAATTGCGAATGCTCAATTCAAGTTGGACGGAAAGACCTATGACCTGGCGAAAACCAATGGAGACAATCACCTCCATGGTGGAATAGTAGGGTTTAACAAGAAGGTGTGGACACCTGAAACCTACTCCACAGACTCCACGGTAGGCGTTAAGATGACTTACCTCAGCCCAGATGGAGAAGAGGGTTACCCTGGCAACCTGCAGACGACGCTCTGG
>CANHCD010000227.1 GCA_947458795.1 Cyclobacteriaceae bacterium
CCAATAGTGTGGTGATTGATGTGCGCACAGCTGGTGAATTTGCCGGTGGCAAACTTCGTGGAGCACGCAATATCGATATCATGTCTTCCAACTTCGTGTCACAAATCAAAAACCTTCCCAAAGACAAAACCTACCTTATCTACTGCCGAAGCGGCAATCGAAGCGCACAGGCTTGTGATATCATGGGCGAAGAAGGCTTTGAAAATGTAAAAAATCTGGCCGGTGGCATCATGAGATGGCCATTTGATACTGTTTCAGCAGTCCTTCTTGTATCAAAAAGCCTCTCTGTTGAGAAAGGCTTTTTTCGTTTTTTGATCTCCCATTTTTTTACCAAAACTGAAGAAAATAAGGCTTGAAGTTCAATTAAGTGAGCTGTGAACTGTGGTCCGTCGTCTGTCGACAATTATCCGCAATACTCAAAAAACCTAGTTTTCTCTAGTGATCTGATTGCGGATAATTCCATTTTTTTTACCGCTTGGGCATTTTATTCAATGCAATCCCTCTTTGCATCCTAGATTTGAAGGTAAGTAGGTCTTCAGGGGCTTTTTTGCTGTGTTTGGTACTGCGGCCTTGCACCCGAGCACGCCACATTTTGAATGAACTTTTCTTCATGTGGAGGCGCATCAATTGAATGGTTTCCCCCTCAGTAATTCCAAATTGACTCAAAATTGCATCAAAAGGGGTTCGATCCTCCCAGGCCATTTCGATAATGCGATCTATATCCGAGAGCGGAAGCTCTTTTAATTTTTTCATATTCTTAAAACCTTGAGCTGCTCCCAAGGTTTTAGAAATATGAAAATTTCTGTGGTTTGGTTGAAGCGTGATTTGAGGTTGAGTGATCACCAACCCTTGGCTGAAGCCATTGCCGCAGGATTCCCCATACTTCTACTGTACTGCTTTGAACCTTCCCTGCTGGCTGCTCCGCAAAGTAGCGATCGGCATTGGCGCTTTGTGTGTGAAAGCCTCAAAGACATGGAGCAGCGATTAGTTCCACTGAAGGCGAATCTGATGATCGTTAAGGACGAAGTAAAAACGATTTTTACCCAAATACAGCAAGACTATTACATACAATCCGTCTATTCGCACCAGGAAACGGGTATCGCGGTTACTTACGCCCGAGACCGGGAGATGGCGGCTTATTTCAGCGCCCAGGGAATCCCATGGAAAGAATATCAGCAACAGGGGGTGCAGCGTAAACGCAAAAATAGAAAGGGATGGGAATCTTTTTGGCAAGCCTTCATGACGGCTCCACTTGCTCATCCGGAATTCAATCGGGCTACCTTCGTTCCCATTCCTGAAGTGCAGCAACTCAAGCAGGTCTTCACCACCTTGCCTGAAATTTGGACTACTTCACAGGATATCATGCAGCCTGGAGGAGAACGAAACGGGCGCAAGTACTTGAAAAGTTTTCTTGAGGAGCGCGTCAAAAACTACAGCAAACAGATTAGCAAGCCCGAAGGTAGTCGAACAGGCTGTAGCCGACTTTCGCCTTATTTGGCTTGGGGATGTCTCTCGCTACGGGAAGTGTTTCAATCTTCTATGCAAAAGTCAGCCACTGGTTTTCAATCCCGTAACCTGGCTAATTTCCAGTCGCGATTGAGGTGGCATTGCCATTTTATCCAAAAATTTGAAATGGAATCCCGTATGGAAATAGAGCCCATCAACCGTGGATTTTTGTCTTTTCCCTACACCCTACAACCTGCTTGGATTAAGGCATGGGAGGAGGGAAAGACTGGCTTTCCTCTCGTAGATGCTTGTATGCGCTGCTTGCGTGAGACAGGCTACATTAACTTCCGCATGCGGGCCATGGTGGTTTCTTTTCTTACCCACCACTTGAGCCAGCCTTGGAAGTCGGGTTCTGCCCATCTAGCTCAGCAATTTTTGGATTTTGAGCCAGGTATTCACTATCCCCAATTGCAAATGCAGGCTGGTGTCACAGGGATCAATACCGTTCGTATCTACAATCCAGTCAAGCAATCCCAAGAACAGGATCCGGAGGGTATCTTTATCCGCAAGTGGGTGCCTGAGCTGGCGCCTGTTCCCCTTGCATTTTTGCATACACCTTGGGAACTGACCCCCATAGAGTTGCAGGGGCTCGATTTTGCCTATGGTGAAACGTACCCTTATCCCATAGTCGATGTGGAAAAGGCAGCTGCTGAGGCTAGGGATCGAATCTGGGCAGCTCAAAAGGCTCCTGAAGTGGTAGCAGATGCGGTACGCGTATTGGCCAAACATACCCTATCTAAACGCTGGTCCTAACATGAAAAAGCAACATCTGCCCACCAAAATCTGTGTGGTTTGCAACCGTCCCTATACTTGGCGGAAAAAATGGGAAAAAAACTGGGAGGAAGTCAAGTATTGCTCCGACCGCTGTCGGGGTGATGCTAAAAAGATAAAGCCAGCCTAGCGGAAGGAGGCAGCATAAAATGCCAGCCAAAGCAATAAGGGCAGGAAATAGGATAGGAGTACCACAGGAATGCTTTCTTGGATGCTTCTACGACTGATCGTATGAAATCCAAGCACCCAAACTATCCCGTAAACAAGTTCAAATAGGTTCAGTAGGGACAGGGGGTAATGGTATTTTTCTTGTACATTTTCTGGACCCAGCACCCACAGGGCAGATAGTGGCTCAAAATTTTGAATTTCGAGGTAACTCACCGTTCCCGCTGGATTTAGGTACCAGAGTAAGCGGAGCAGTTCTGGGAAAATAAAGATGAGTTCGGCTACCAAGGCAAATTGCCAGAGTGCTTTAAACTTGACTTTGTATCCGATAGTTAGGCCGATGGACCAGAAAAGAAAGGCAATGATCGTAAACTTCCAGAGCAGCGCAAAGGGTGTCCAAAGGTAGTTTAGCGTGTTAAAAATATGAAAAAATACCAGGTCTCCCTGAGCCTCCAATCGTTCCGAATCAGGAATAGCTTCCAAAACGAGGGTATTCGTCAAGTACCTGATTACAAGAAAGGTAAGTACAAGTACAACGAAGAAAAGCCGCTTATCAAAGTCTAGGGCCTCTGAAATCTTTTGAGCCAAAGGGGAAGGTGCTGTTGCCATTTTCTCGTCTTATCCTTGTAAATCTAAACGTTTGTATTGAATTCACCGTAGATTTGCAGCGTAAACCAACTAAGAGCTATGCGTCAGGTCGTTCATCTGCTTGCTTTTCTTCTTTTTTTTGTGTGCCTCCCGGTAGAAAATCTACAGGCACAAACGCCAGGAACAGCAAATGGTCCCTATTTGCTTTTGGATAGGGGGCTTCAATACCGAATTACGAAGTCGATTAATAGCATGTATAATTTTGATTTCGCTACGGCGGAACGGGATTTTGCTGTGATCATGTACCAATATCCTGAGCATCCTTTGCCAGACTTTTTGATGGCAATTGCCTATTGGTGGCGAATTGAAATTAATGTCGATAACAAGCGATACGACAATATCTTCATTCAATACCTGGATCGAGCCAATGCCAAAGCAGAAAAAATGTTGGATCAGAATCCTAAAAATAAGGAAGCAGCATTTTTTTTAGCGGCAGGGCACGGATTTCAAGGGCGCTTGTATAGCGAACGCAAAAGTTGGACTAAGGCCACATTTGCTGGAAAAAATGCGCTGAAATACATGGAAATGAGTCGAGGAGAACAGGAGTTTAATCCCGAACTCCTACTTGGTGATGCCTTATTCAACTATTTTTCAGTGTGGATCCCAGAGAATTACCCCTTACTGAAGCCCGTGCTGGCACTATTTCCAAAGGGAAACAAAAAACTGGGCCTATCGCAACTTGAAAAGGTAGCTTCTAATGCTTTCTACACACGAGTGGAAGCCCAATACTTCCTATTTCGATTGTACGGCTCAGAGGAGAAAAGGCCAGAAGATGCCTTGCGGATTGTGGAATACCTTCACGAAAAATTTCCAAACAATCCCTATTTCCACCGTTCCTATGCGCGCTACCTCTATACGACTGGGAAGTGGACGCAGGCCATGCAGGAATCCCTAGAGATCATGGATCGGATGGAGAAAAAGCAATTTGGATACGAAGCCACGAGTGGGCGCTATGCTGCATTTTATTTGGGGGAATACTATTACCGGATAGGAAATACGATAGAGGCAAAGCGCTATTATTCCAAGACAGCAACACTCGGAGAAGAATCTGAATCGCAGGAGAGTGGCTATTATTTGTTCTCCTTGATTTCTTTAGGAAAGATTGCAA
>CANHCD010000228.1 GCA_947458795.1 Cyclobacteriaceae bacterium
CCTTTTTGAATACCAAACCAACGCTACCCCAGCCCAAGAATTTCTTGGGCTGTTTTTTTAAGCTGAAGGCTAGTTAGGATGAATATCTATTAAAAAAAGCCACCCCTTGAATGGAGGCAGCTTTTTCTTGTATCAAACTAGTTGTTTTATTTTTTACATCTTCAAATTTTCCATTTCCAACTGAGGAGCAAAGGGCTGCTGGTAGTAGCGTTTGCCTGTGGCTTTGTAGAGGGAATTGGCTAGTGCAGCGAAGACCGGTGGGAAATAGGGTTCACCCAAGCCCGTAGGATCTTCCTTGCTATCCACAAAGTGCACCTCAATCGATTTTGGGGCATCCTGCTGGCGAATCATGCGGTAGGTATGGAAGTTATTTTTATTAGGTACTCCATCCTTGAAGGTCAATTCCCCAAAGAAGGCATTGCCAATACCATCAACGATGGCACCTTCACCCATGTTGATGGCAGCATCCTTGTTGACCACAATGCCGCAATCCACGGCTGCATACACTTTTTCAACTACCGGCTTGGCGTCTACAATCTTGGTGTCCACTACTTCAGCCACATAGGAATTGTGGCAAAAATAGGCGGATACCCCACGATGCAGGCCTGCTGCTGGAGTGGCCCACTTGGATTTTTCTCGAACCAATTCCAATACTCCAGCATAGCGCTTGGCATCGTAATCGTTTTTTTCACCTACCGGGTTGGTTTCGGCTCGCTTGAGTAGTTCCAATCGGAAGTCGATAGGATCTTTACCCATCACTTCGGCTAGCTCATCCAAGAAACTTTGTTCCGCTGCTGCGATAAAGTTGGAACCAGGGGCGCGGAAGGCACCGATGGTGATATTGGATTCAATTTGCCAGCCTTCAGCTAGGTAGTTGTCGATCGCCCCTGCAGGAAAGCGATTGGCATGGATGGGAGTCTCAGGAATACCCCCTGCTTTTACATGAAGCGCGATTAGCTGGTTGTTGGCATCCAAAGCTGCACGGTAGGTAGCAGAGTAGCTTGGTCGGTAGATACCATAGGTCATGTCATCCTCTCGGCTATACACCATTTTGATGGGAACGCCAGCCTTTTGAGAAATCAAGGCTGCTTCTACCAGGTGGTGACTGTAGGCTCTCAATCCAAATCCTCCGCCCATTCGGGCCAGCTTGATGCTGATTTTCTCTTTGGGAAGCCCAAGGGCAGATGCGATCGTTCCTATTATAAATTCCGGTGCCTGAGTAGGGCCATAGATTTCTGCTTTGTCGGCTGACACATGGGCAAAGCAATTGACCGGCTCCATGGTATTGTGCGCCAGAAAGGGAGCGGTGTATGTTTTTTCAATGATTTTGGCAGCCTTTTTAAAAGCTCCTTCAGGGTCCCCGTCTCTGCGGAGAACATTTCCAGGTTTGGTGATGTATTCGGCCATCTTAGCCTGATGGGTTTCGGTACTTTCTAATCCCGAAGGCACCTTGAATTGGTATGGGGGTCCTCCAAATCCTGTCATGGAGAAGCTCGATTCTGGAGCCTTTTCCCAAGTGGCTTTGAGGGATTTTTTGGCTTGCAAGACCTCCCAAGTGGAATTGCCTACGATGGCTACCAGTTCTGGAAAGGTAGCCGTATCAAAGAAGTTGCGAACGTAATCCTCCTTGAAAAGCTGAATGGCAAAGGCGTCTTGAATTCCGGGTAGGGAAGTCACCGAAGATGCATCAAAAGAGGCTAACTTCATACCAAAGGCAGGAGGATGTACGATGGCGGCATATTTCATGCCCTCTACCTGGTGATCAATACCAAAGAGTGGGGTGCCGCTGATGATTTTTTCCAAGTCTACATTCTTCTTGGAAGTACCGATGAGTTTAAAGTCTTTTGGATCTTTGAGAGGGACTTCTTCTGGGACGGGTAGGGTAGCGGCCAAGGATGCAAATTCCCCATAGCCTCCTTTTTTTCCAGAGGCCTTGTGTTCGAGCTGACCTGCTGCAGCCGTAATTTCAGAGGCAGGAACCTTCCAGGTTTGTGCAGCGGCAGTAATCAACAGTTGCTTGGCTGTAGCCCCAGCTGTACGGAGTGGAGTCCATCCTTGGCGTATGCCTTGGCTTCCTCCAGTAAACTGGCGCTCGAAGCGCTCTGGCCAGAAGTCCGCCTGCTCCACGAGCACCATTTTCCAATCCACATCGAGCTCTTCGGCCAGAATCATCGGTAGGGATGTTTTCACATTGGAGCCAAATTCTGGATTGGCAGAGTAGAGGGTGACCACTCCATTTTCTCCAATTTTGATAAAGCTATTCAGTTCAAACCACTCCTTAGGGAGCGTCAAGGCTTGTTCAGGGGTAGGTTTGCATCCGGCAAGCCAACTGAAACTGAGTACCAAACCTCCACCTGCCAAGGCGGAGACTTTCAAAAATGACCTGCGGTCTAATTTAGTAGCTAAAGTTGCCATAGGAGCGGATTTATAGGTTTTGGGAGGCAGTTTTGATGGCTGCTTTGATGCGGAGGTAAGTACCACAGCGGCAGAGGTTGCCTTGCATGGCGCTTTCAATCTCGGCATCGGATGGATTTGGATTTTCTTGAAGCAAGGCAGAAGCAGACATGATCTGACCCGCTTGGCAGTAGCCACACTGAGGCACGTCGTGTTCGATCCAAGCTTGCTGCACCGGATGGTTTGCTTTTTCAGAAAGCCCTTCGATGGTGGTGATTTCGGAACTTCCCACGTTAGAAACGGGAAGGGAGCATGAGCGAATTGCTGCGCCATCCAAGTGAATGGTACAAGCCCCACACTGGGCCATACCGCATCCAAATTTGGTGCCCACCAAACTCAAGTGATCTCGTAAGACCCAAAGGATGGGGGTATTGGGGTCCACATCAACTTGCCTGGATGATCCGTTGACGTTAAGGGTGAAAGATGCCATAGGAAATAAATTTGAGTACAGGGTATATCTAACGTAAATCTTGTTAAATTCTAAAGGAAAGTTATGGAAAAACAAGGAGAAGTATCCGTTCTAGGCACTACTAATTATTTGAAAAACATAAGTTTTCATTTGACCAATGGTTTCGGATTTGAAGGGATAACTCCCATCTTTGTAGCCAATAACTAAATGTTTTCATGTTACTTACAGGTGTTCGGATGGCTGTCTCAGCTAAATTTTTAAAAATTCAAAAATCCCTTTGTGGAATTTTGATGTTGATTTTTACAGGTTTTCTGGTAACATCTACATTAAAGGCACAGGATACAGCGCCTTCTACTCCTACAGGGCAGTTTGGTGGTGTGATCACCGCAACCAACAATGGGGTGTCGATCATTCCCTCGTTTACTTTGGGGAGACCGGCCATGTTGTTTGATTTGAGCCTGTCTGGTGAGCGCTTTTCCTTTGATCCCATGCTTCGATTTGGGATGGATGGCAAGCCTTGGTCCTTCGTGTTTTGGGGTCGCTACAAGGCCATCAAAGACAAGCCTTTTACCCTTACCGTAGGAGCGCATCCTGCTTTTATTTTTCAAGAGCGGATCGTGAAGGTCAATGGGCAAGAAAAAACCATGTTTGTAAGCCAGCGATTTCTAGCCATGGAAGTGGCACCTATGTACAAGTTCTCCAATCGACTGAGTATGGGTCTCTACTACTTGCGAGGGCATGGTTTCAATCCAATCCCTCCTGATAACTCTAATTTTATTGCTTTAAATACGGTCATTTCTGGTGTTCATGTGGGTGGAGGTTTTAACATGCGGATTAACCCCCAGCTCTTTTACCTCAAGGTGGATGACACTTCGGGTACCTACATCACTTCCAATTTTACGGTAACCAAACCCGGATTTCCCATCGGATTTCAAGGATTGGTCAACCAAAAAATCAAATCTACCATTGCAGGGGATGATTTTATTTGGAACGTAGGTTTGCTGTATATTTTTTCAACCCCCTACCAAAAGAAGTAAATTTTTCTACTACGGAAATCCCAAGACTAGGGAGGGTGCTGATTACCAAAAACTAGTTTTCCCACTTCTTCATTCTTCAATCGGCGTTCAGCATTCGACATTTAAAGAGTATCAAGTAGGTAGTATCAAGACGGCAAAAGAATTCTAGTCCTTACTTCGCCTGCCTGCCGCAGGCAGGTCTCTCGTATTTTAATCCATACTTGGTACTTGGTACCTTGTACAATAATTCCTAACATAGCGGTATGCTTCACGATAGTTTTGGCCGTATTCACGATTACCTGCGCATTTC
>CANHCD010000229.1 GCA_947458795.1 Cyclobacteriaceae bacterium
CTTTTTTGGTTGAAATGTAGGTAGTCATCTCTACCATCTCATTCCAATCTTTGACTTTAGGAAATGCATCATGTACAGTTCGAAGCAATAATCCAGTAGAAGCGGTGCTGTCTGATTGAAAAAAATAATATCCCTCATCCGTCAGTTTTTTGGGAATATTAGACAAGAAATCGCCCCGGTTTTCTACCACTACTTCCTTGGGCACATCAGCAAGTCGGGTTTCCATAGGAGGGAAGGGTACTGCAAAAGGGCTGGGGTAAAAAAATGAAAATAGGGTAGGTCCCTTGCTAGTTTTAAAGAGTATCGATTGGTCTTTTGTAAGGTAGCTTTGATCAAATGGAACTGCATTGGCATAGAAATAGCCAAAATTAGGTTGGTCAAATACAAAGGATCCCTTCAAATCCAAATGGGTAGTGTAAGCATCTTTTTGTCGACTGTCTAGCGCTTCAAAAAATGCAATAGCTGTTTGCTGTGAGAGCGGAATCTCTACTGTAGTTTCAAAAAGCCAATGCCGCTCCGTATCACCAAGCAATTGCTCCACGCCAAGCTTTATCTTTTTTTCGGCTTGAATTTCTTCCTCATACGAAGAAAGAAGCGTGTAACTGAGTTGATAGGTTTCCAAACTGGCATTTTCTTCGATTTTTTCCACTACAAACTGAAGTTTGTAAGCCGTATCGGAAAGCTTAATTGGAATGATTTTTAAGCCCAATCGGGAATAAATTGAATACCGAAGTGCCTGATCTGTGGAGCTCAGCGATTTTTGTGCAACTGCGGTATGGGACAGGATTACTAAAAAGCAGAATAAAGGCAGCAGCTTGAAGTACTTTTGATTCATTTGGTTTAGTTCTCAGGTTTTAAAAATTAGCCTTACTTTTGCCAAAATACTAAAATTTCTAATGGCTACCTATACAACGGAAATTGCTTCAGATAAGTTGATCAGCGACAATCCCATTCATCAACGATTGCTCAAAGCCTATATTGCTGCCAAACCCTGGATTTCTGGAAATTTGCTAGAAATCGGTTGTGGAGAAGGAAGAGGTGTGGAAGAATTGTTGCCACATGCCACCCAATACCTAGGTTTGGATAAAATAGGTGAGGTAATTCAAACCTTGCAACAAAAATATCCAGGCGTTGAATTCAAGCAAGCAGTGATCCCGCCATTTGAAGGAATTGCGGACAATACCTACGATACCATTGTGAGCTTTCAGGTGATCGAACACATCTACGAGGACCGTCTTTTCCTTCAAGAGATCTACAGAATGCTGAAGCCAGGGGGGAAGGCCATTATTTCTACTCCAAATAACACCCACACGCTCTCTCGAAATCCTTGGCATGAACGAGAATACATCCCACAGCAACTGATTGACTTGGCGCAACCGATTTTTGATCGGATCGAAGCTAAAGGAATAGGGGGAAATGGAAAGGTTTGGGCCTACCACGAAGCCAATCGCAAGTCTGTACAAAGAATCATGCGTTTTGATTTCCTAGACCTGCAGCACAAGTTGCCGAATTCAGTGCTTAGATGGCCCTATGAATTCTTGAACCGATTCAATCGGAATCGTCTGCACCGAACACAAGGAGCTTCTGTGGTGGCTATTTCCCACGAGGACTACCTAGTGGTGGAGGACCCGAAGGAAGGTCTGGACTTGTTTTACATCCTCTGGAAAAAATAATTGTTTTACGCTGACAGTTAACAGTCCACGGTCCACAGCTGATTTTCTTAAAACTTTAAACATTATTCACCTTGGTTAGTGGGTTTAAAGCGATTAAACGAAAATCAACTTGAGCGAGTAGGCAAGGAGTTAAATGAAAAAAGGCCAGCAGAATTAGTTCTGCTGGCCTTTTTTATGAAATCTCTGTTAAGTACAATTGAACAAAGAATGAAAAATTCTGAAATCAAATAAAGTCTGCCGTGGACCGTGGTCTGTTAGCCGTTGACTTATCGCTTTACCTTCTTCGAATGGTACTTGGATCCTCACTTTCTTTTCCAATCAGGCTTTCCAACTTTTTTTTCAGTTCAAGGGACTTTTCTGTGTAGCCGCGTTCTTCAAGTAATGGGATAAAGAACTTGACCATCTCGATGGATACCAGCAGTTCTCTATCGTAACCAAGATCATTCTTGGTGTAGAACGTGATCATATCAAGGGAGCGTTTTGAAATTTTGTCTACGATTTCCATCGCTTTTTCATCTTCACCCACTTCAAAGAACAAGGGTACAGATTGGCCACTGCTTAGATCATAGGGGACAGCTTTGTCAGGAATTGTTTCCAAGCCAAAATTCAAAAGCTTGGCAGCATCTGCTAGCTTATCCTCTTCAATCAGCGCAAGGGCAATGGAATTGAGTGCGCTGCGATGGTTGGAAGTAAATCTACGGTATTCCTCGTCCAAGTACACCTTGGAATCATTCATACCTCTAAAGGCAAAATTCTCCATGTAGTTTTTCATGGCCAAGTTGGTGTTCACCAATTCCTCTCGAATTGTATCTGGCTTTCGAATAGGAAGTAGTCGGTAGGTCAACCCTTCCATGACCACATGCTCTTCTAGGTTTAATCCCAAAGTAGACAAGGAGGTATTGTTGAAGTAAATCGGTCGTTCCCAATTGTTGCTTACGATCAAATCAAGCAGCATGAGTGTCCCTTTGGTGACATAATTGCCTCCAATTTGTAAGTTCATCTGCGGTACAAACAGGTCTTTGAATTGTGGAGGTACAATTTCATCGTTTGCTAGGAAGCTGCTGTCTACATCCAAAATTAAATTTCTGGAAGGCACCATGTTGATCAAGGTTTTTCCGGAGGTCTTCATTTGAAGCAATTCGGAGCCACTGTTGATCAGCTTGAGGTATTCAGGTGCAGAAATGGCATCTAGCCCTTCTTTTTCCATCACATAAATGACATCGTTGGTACCTTTTTGATAGCGCTCTGGAGCTAGTGAGAATGGCAATGCCTTCGACTCGTTTACCGGTCGGGTCATCTGTTCCACATACCAGTCGGTATCAAAATAACTTAAGACAATCACGCGAACATCCGTACGGAAGTTTTCGACCTCCTGCACATACCAGAGCGGGAAGGTATCGTTATCTCCACCCGTGAATAGGATTGCATTTGGTGCACAGGATGCCAAGAAATTCCGAGCTGCATCTACAGAGAAGTATCTGCCTTTGCGGTTGTGATCGTCCCAATTTTCAGATGCCATCAAGCCAGCTACTGGTAAGGTCAAAAGGGTTGCTACTATTCCTGCAGTACTCAGATTTTTGGTAAACTTATTTAAGCCATGCGCAAGGGCTAGGGCACCCAATCCAATCCAAATGGCAAAGGCATAGAAGCTACCTACATAAATGTAATCGCGCTCTCTAGGTTCGATCGGAGGGGAGTTGAGGTAGAGTACCAATACCACTCCCATCATCAAGAAGAGCATGAGATTGACATAAAAGTACTTTTGATCTTTCTTCGCTTGGAAGAAAAAGCCTACCAATCCCAAAATCAAAGGAAGCATGAGGTAGTTGTTGTGCGCCTTGTTTTCCGTGATGTATTCCGGATACTTGTCCGAGAAGGCATCTGCAATCCCTAGCCAATTCGCATCTGAAAAGTCACTTTCTCTACCTGAGAAGTTCCAAAGAAAATAGCGCCAATACATGTGTCCCAGCTGGTGGCTAAACATAAAATAGAGGTTGTCACCAAACGTGGGTTCCTGCCCTTCTTTCAAACCCAGTTTGGCACGGTAGATCCGCTTGTGACTCTCCTGGGTGGAGTAAATTCGTGGGAGAATTGTGGTTTTTTCCGGATCGTAGGTATTCTTTAAATCGTAATCTACAATCTCGTACGAATTCTTACCCTTCATGTAGATGGGATCTCCTTCTTCTTGGTCAGTTAAAGTGGCGGTAAAGTACTGCCCATGAAGGAGGGGTCGGTAGCCGTATTGCTCTCGCTTCAAGTAAGAGACGTAGCTAATGATGTCCTTTGGAGCACTTTCATTGATGATTGGGTCTTGATTGGCCCGCACCACAATCAATGTATAGCTACCATATCCGATTAGAATAAAGGTGAGGGAAAGTAAAATGGTGTTCAAGACAGCCATTTCGCGTTGGATGGAAATGCGGAATGCGATCACTAGGGCACTGATAAAAAGCAATGCAAAAAATATGATTCCAGATCCAAAGGGTAATCCCATGGAATTGACCATCCA
>CANHCD010000230.1 GCA_947458795.1 Cyclobacteriaceae bacterium
CTGTGATAACAAGAAATACTCCTTATGTTGAAATTCATAAGTATGCCGCATGAAAAAAAAATAAAAATTGTACTATTCCACTTGCTTTAACCTTAGAATACAGGCAGGAATGTACTAAGTACCAAGTAGAAATACCCGCCGAGGCGGGCAAGCTCCGTGAAATAAGTTGAAATAGTAGCAGGATTTACTATTTCACCGAGCCGATAGGTTTATTTCCATTGTATCTCCTGCCCGCCGCGGCGGGTATTTCCATGTGTTATACCAATTGTAATTGGAATCGAAATAGTTATTTCACCGAGCTGCCTGCCCGCCGCGGTGGGTTCGGTTTATTTCCATTGTATTTCTATTATATTTCGTTTCCTTATGAGCAAGCTCTTTTTATCCACCGTATTTCTTGCAATCCTATTCGTATCGTGCAGCCCTGAGAAAAAGGAATTTGGAACGGATATTTCGACTGAGGCGAGTCAGATCACGAAAGGCAAGCAACTATTTGAGCAGCACTGCGCTTCCTGCCATCGCTTTGATCAAGATGCCATCGGGCCCAATCTCAGTGGACTTACCCGACAGGTGGAATCGAGTTGGATCCGGGCCTTTATCCAAAACCCTGCAGCGGCAATAGCAAACAAGGACCCGCGTGCACTGGCATTATTGGAGAAATACCGTACCGAAATGCCGGGTTTTGTACAGCTAGCGGAAGGAGACCTTGACGCCTTATTGAGCTATTTGCATACGTTTTCAACGGTTCCTATTCCCATTTCTGGAGATACCACATCCAACCTAATTCCAGAGAAAATACAGGATTCTGGCATTCGGCTTGACTTGGAGTTTTTTGCACAGTTGCCGCCGTCCGATTCTGTGGCTCCGCTGTCCAAGATGACTAAAATGGAGCCGATTCCGGGCACTACTCGCTTGATGATCAACGACCAACGGGTGGGATTGTATGAATTGGTGAACCAAAAGCCAGCTTTGTACCTTCCACTGCTGAAGCTGCGCCCCAAAATGGTCAGCAAACCGGGTTGGGCCACTGGACTAGGAAGCTTTGCTTTTCATCCTGAATTTGCAAAAAATGGCCTGTTCTACACTTCTCACACCGAGCCAGGCGGCACGGCCAAGGCAGATGTTGGCTATACGGATAGCCTAAAAGTATTTATGCAGTGGGTGCTGACCGAGTGGAAGGCAGATGACCCGAAGGCAAGCGTGTTTCAGGGAAGTAGTCGGGAGATTTTGCGGGTAAACAACTCGTCCCAGGCCCATGGCATGCAGGAATTGACTTTCAATCCCCAGGCTAAAAAAGGAATTTCTGCCGATTATGGGCTTTTGTATGTGGGCTATGGGGATGGAGGCACGGCAGAAAATGGATTCCCAGAAATCTCCAATCACGGAGGAAAAGGCATGTATAGCAGCATTTGGCGCATCGATCCTCTTGGGAAAACAGGAAGAAATGGGCAGTATGGAATACCCAGCAGCAATCCATTTTTTGGTAAAAAGGAGTTTGCTGGAGAGGTCTATGCCTACGGATTTCGAAACCCGAATCGGATTTTTTGGGACGAAAAGGGGCAGCTGCATGCGACGGATATCGGGCAGCACAGCATTGAGGAGATCAACCGCATTGAGGCAGGGAAGTTTTATGGCTGGCCGATACGGGAAGGAACTTTTGTAATCAACCCTTATGGGAGTTTCCGCAGCTTGTATCCCTTACCTGAGGACGATGCCAAATTTGGGGTAACCTATCCAAAAGTTCAACTAGAACATGACGAGACGGTAGCCATTATCGGTGGGTACACAGTCGCGGAAGGACCCTTGAAAGGAAGGTTTGTCTTTGGTGATGTACCTACTGGGAGGCTATTTTTTGCTGATTTGGCCGAGCAGAAAGCTGTAGCGCAAACTTGGGGGATTCGATATCAGGGCAAGGAAATGTCTCTACAGGAGCTTGTGGGGAACGATCGGGTGGACCTAAAATTTGGTCGAGACGCCGCAAATACCCTATATATCATGAGCAAGACGAATGGGGGGGTGTATAAGGTAGTAGAAAAGTAAGAAATACGAGTAACGAAATACGGTGGAAATACAGTAGAAATACACTCCGCTTCGCTTTGTGAAATAGTTTGGAATACGGATTTGAAATTATTTCACCGAGCCGACAGGCTCGGTTTATCTCTACCCTATTTCCATCGTATTATCCTAATTGTAATTAGTATCGAATCAGTTATTTCACCGAGCGCGCTCGGTTTATTTCTAGTTTATTTCCACCCTATTTCAATTTAAATCGAAGATTATTTAGTTATCAAAATCTTCGTCCTCTTGAATTTATCCAATTTAAACCGTTATTTAGAAGGAAGTAAATTTTTTATGGAACAAAATCAAGAAAGCAGTCTATTTAGTGAAGTAAAGAAGTCGGTACTTTTCTCAGTGCTGTTGCTTTTATGTTTTTTAGGAATGTCGCCATTGGTCTTGGCACAAAACTTCGACCAAGAAATCAAGAAAATTGAGCGCCTTCAGGATAAATCAGCCTATGATTCTGCCCTGCTATTAGCAAATCAACTTTTGGCAGAGGAAGGAGCGGATTCCGAAAATGGCCTTTCCCTGCTGCTCACCAAACAAACTTCATTTTACTACCTAGGTAAGTACGATTCCATGCGGCAAGGCAACCGCTTCCTTCTGGGGAAGATTGATCCAAGCTCGCCCCTTTACCCGAATTGGCGCTTTGTACAGGCCTTGTTGTACGGGGAGGATGGGGCATACCATGAGGCGATCCGCAGTTTGAAAGAAGCGGAACAGGTATTTGAACAACGGAATATGGATTCCAACCTTGCCAAGGTATACAATAGCTTAGGAAGTAACTTTAAAGAATTGGAAGAGTACGCGCAAGCCAAAGTGTATTACAAAAAGGGGAAGAGCAGCCACCTTGTTTTAGGTGATTCATTAGGTGTCGTGATGGCCAACAACAATTTGGGTTCGGTATACCGATCGTTGAATCAGTTAGACTCAGCCATTGCGGTGTATTTGGAAGCGTCCACTTGGTTAAAAGCCTTGGAGAACAACTTTTTGTTGGCACAAAACCAGCTCAACATCGGCAATGTCTACGAACAAAAGGGGGACTTGGAGCGAGCGGAAATTTATTTTACAAATTGTCTCAACCTTTCCGAAAAGGTGGGGCTTCAGTACGGGGTAATGCTTTCTCGCTTGAACTTGGGCAACCTATACCGTCTTCAAAAAGACTACTCACGTAGTAAAGAATGGCTGAATTTGGCTTTAAGTAAGGCCGAAGAAATGAGCCTTGCGCGTGAAAAGGGGCTTGCCTTGGAGCGTTTGTCTTGGCTTGCCCGAGACACGAAAGACTACGAACGAGCCTATTTCTTGAGCGTGGATGCTACCAAAATCAAGGACTCCCTGCTTTCTGAATCTGTAAAAAAGGAATCTTTAGCGCTTCAGGAGCGCTATGAATCAGAGCAAAAAACCAATGAAATCTTGCTGTTGGAATCCGCAAATCAGCAGTTTTTGTTGATAGTGGTTTTTGGGGGAATTGTATTGTTTGCCTTGTTGAGCTTGGTATTTTTTGGATTGTATCGGCAGAAGCGATTGGTCAATGAGAAATTGATAGCTGAGGCGGAACAGCGAGAGTTAAGTCGGGCGATACAGACCAAAGACATGGAACTGACCGCGCAGGCCTTGCAGATTTTGCAGATCAAAAAACTGCTGGAAGAGCAGTCGGCCGCTGGATTGTTGGATGAGGAAGGAAACAGCATCAAGCGGGAGACCTTTGAGTTTCTCCAGACCGAGTTGGAAAACCGCATTACCGAGTCCAATGGTGACTTTTTCAAAAATTTGCTGGCGGCCTATCCGGACTTGAAGCCTACCGAATTGAAGTTGTGCTCCTACCTACGACTCAACTTATCCACCAAGGAACTGGCGGAAGTGCTCAATAAAAGCGCGCGGACTATCGAAAACACGCGCTTTTCAATCCGAAAGAAAATGGGTCTGGGACCGGAAGACAATTTGGTCGCACAGCTGATAGCTGTTGAAGAGAAGTAGGTAAAAGTACAATGTACCAGGTACCATGTACAAAGTACCAAGTATGAAATCCCCGCCGGGGCGGGTACTGTAAGACGTTTTCAACAGAAACTTACAAAAAAACCACATAGAAGGCACATAGTGTCTTTTCTGTGTCGTATTACCGCGAA
>CANHCD010000231.1 GCA_947458795.1 Cyclobacteriaceae bacterium
ATGCAGGAATTTAAAAGTTTTTCAAAAAGGTTGGAAACCTTGACTTTGGATCAGTTTGAAGATTTTGCACTTGAATTGGTTCAGTTTCAGGCTCAAACGAACCCCATTTACGGGGCTTACCTGCAAGCTAGAAAAATTAATCCTGCAGGCATCCAAAAACTAGAAGATATCCCTTTTTTGCCAATTCAATTTTTTAAAGATGCTTCCGTTTTCTGTGGCAGCACCGAGGCGATCAGGCAAACTTACAGCAGTAGTGGCACTACGGGGACTATTACCAGCAAACATTTGCTTTGGTCCAAGGAATTTTACCTCGATCATGCGCAGCGCTTATTTGAAAAAGAGTATGGTCCCTTGTCGGAGTTTCATGTGCTAGCTTTACTGCCCGCATACTTGGAACGGCCTGGAAGTAGCCTAGTCGCTATGGCAAGTCATTTCATTCGTGAAAGTAATTCTGAAGCCTCTGGTTTTTACTTAAATAATCAAGAAGAGCTCCTGCAGCAGCTAGGCACCCTTGCTCATGGAAATCGAAAAGTGCTTCTTTTGGGAGTAACTTTTGCCCTCTTGGATTTGGCTGAATCCTCAGCAGTTTTTGAAGGATTTCCCAACTTAATCGTAATGGAAACTGGGGGCATGAAGGGGAGAAGGAGGGAGATGATTCGGGAAGAGGTGCATCAACGCTTGCGGGCCTTTTTTAAAGTGGAACAGATCCATTCTGAATACGGCATGACTGAGTTACTTTCTCAGGTTTATTCCAAGGGAAATGGCAAGTACCAGCTTCCAAGTTGTATGCGGGTAATGCTTCGTGATCTAAATGATCCATTCAGCCCTTCCACTCGAAGTCAGGGAGGGATAAATATAATTGACTTGGCAAATTTTCATTCCTGTGCATTTATTGAAACTCAGGATATAGGATTTTGGGATGAAAACGGCTTTCTAGAGGTATTGGGAAGATTTGATCATTCTGAACTTCGAGGTTGCAATCTTTTGGTATCGTGACAATAGAATTACAGCTTATTGGTTCGGTAATTGTTTTATAAAAAATTATTAAACATCTTTAATCACCTAATCTATATTATATGAAACGTTTTGCCTCTTTAGCGCTAGTTATTTCACTTTTAGCATTGGCTTCTTGTGCATCCAGCAAACCCTGTCCTGCATATTCCAAAGTAAGTACTCCTCAAAAAGCATTAGGCTAAAAAAAAATGCTGACTTAATAATCAGCATATTTTTTCACATCCTCTAGGCTTATTGTTTGTTCTCCTAGGATAACAAGTCTTTCTGCTACATTGCGTAGCTCTCGGATATTCCCTGTCCAGGCCAGTTCTTTTAAGCGCTCGGTTGCCTCCTTGCTTATTTTCTTTTTTACTGTGCCACTTTCCTGAGCAATGTCATCCAGAAACTTGTCCAAAAGTAGTGGTATATCCTCTTTTCTCTCCTTTAGTGGGGGAACGTGAATCAAAATCACACTTAACCGGTGATATAAATCCTCACGGAATCTTCCGGCCTCAATTTCTTTCTTCAAATCCTTATTTGTAGCAGCAAGAACACGTACATCCACTTTGATGTCCTTGTCGCTGCCCACTCTTGTGATGAGGTTTTCTTGAAGTGCCCTCAGCACCTTGGATTGAGCAGGTAGGGACATGTCACCAATTTCGTCTAGGAAAAGTGTGCCTCCATGGGCTTGTTCAAATTTCCCTGTTCGTTGTTTGTGTGCTGAAGTGAAGGACCCCTTTTCATGGCCAAAAAGCTCAGATTCAATCAACTCAGATGGAATAGCTGCGCAATTTACAGCCACATAAGGCTGCTCTTGACGTTTGCTTTTTTGATGAATCCAGTGGCCTACCAACTCTTTGCCGGTCCCATTCTGTCCCGTAATTAAAACGCGTGCATCTGTAGGCCCAACTTTTTCAATGGTATCTTTTACGGCTTGAAGGGCAGGGGATTCGCCTACCATGTCAAATTTCTTAGAAAGTTTTTTCTTCAACACCTTAGTTTCCGTAACCAGCTGCTTTTTGTCCAGTGCATTGCGGACGGTTAGCAGCAAACGATTGAGGTCGGGGGGCTTGGAAATAAAATCAAAGGCTCCTTTTTTAGTAGCTTCCACTGCTGTTTCAATAGAGCCATGTGCTGAAATCATGATGAATTGAGGAGAGCGATCCAACTGCTTCACTTGATCCAAAACGTCCATTCCATCAAGGATTGGCATTTTTACATCACAGAGGACCAAATCCACCTCTTCGTCTTTGATTTTTTGTAAACCTTCAGCTCCATCTTGGGCCTCGATCACTTCGTATTTTTCATACTCCAGAATCTCGCGAAGAGAGGCACGAATAAAGCGTTCGTCGTCTATAATCAGGATTTTTGCCATAGTTAAATTAGTAAAAAAGTGCAAGTCTGTAAGCCGGGTTCTGTTGCAATGCTCTCTTCGAACGAATCGAATGCAGCAATTGCTCTTGCCATTTATCTCGATCTTGGTTCACACCAAGACTCCATCGATCTACCCACCTCGGAATTCCTTTCCGAAGAAAAGAAATCGAACGAGCAGCTCTTTGCCCGAGGTCTATTTGATCTTTCAACCCATAAGGTTTGCCCTGCCCTCCCCATCACTGCGGAGGCGGTGGGCTCTTACCCCACCTTTTCACCCTTTCCTCTGGTAGGTGCACAAGACAAGTCTTGGCCATTTCCAAAGGTGGTTTGTTTTCTGTGGCACTAGCTGTACTTTGACCGTCACCAATCAAAGCCCTTCCCGTTAGGAAGTATGGCGCTCTTTGTTGCCCGGACTTTCCTCCCCGATAAATCGGAGCGGCAAGACGACTTGCACCCTGCAAAGTACGTGAATTTTGGGGAATAGGTCTGAAAAGCCAAATGCAAAGTAAAGATTCTCCTAAATTTTTATTCAATTCAAAAAACCTTTTGACTAGTACGTTGTTATATATCAGAACATTAGATGATTTTTTTCATAGTGCTGGGTTGAGCCGCTCCGAAAGGAGCGGTTCTTTTTTGTGCCCACTTTAGGATTACCCTGGAATGGATTCTACGTATCTTTGAAAAAAATAACCCCTATGATTTTAGTTGGTAATGCGGTTCTGTCTGATGACATCAAAGAAAATTTATTTGTGTGTGACCTTGAAGCTTGCAAAGGAGCTTGTTGCGTGGAAGGGGATTCAGGTGCTCCTTTAGAAGATGATGAAACCAAAATTCTAGAAGAAATCTATCCTTTTGTAAAGGACTACATTACAGAAGAAGGTAGGCAAGTAATTGCCGCACAGGGAACTTGGGTTATTGATTCCGATGGAGATAAAGTAACGCCCACCCTTGGTGCAAATCGGGAGTGTGCCTATGCGCTATACGACGATAGAGGGATCTTGAAGTGTGGGATAGAGCAAGCCTATTTGGATGGCAAAATTTCCTGGAAAAAGCCTATTTCGTGTCATCTGTACCCCATCCGAGTAACCAAATATGATCAATACGATGCGCTCAATTACAACAGATGGCATATTTGTGATCCTGCCTGTCAACTAGGGAAAAGTCTTCAAGTTCCACTTTATGTTTTTTTAAAAGAGGCTCTGGTGCGTAAATACGGTGAGGCTTGGTACGCGGAGCTGCTTGAAGATATCGAAGGATCTAACTAAGCTGAGATCTATATAAGTTAAATCTTCATCTTTTCGATGGCCAATTCGGCAATTTTTTGATAGCCCAAATCTGAAGGGTGAACTCCATCGGCAGAAAAGAATTCCGGTTGCAAATCCATAGGGATCTGATGAAAAATCACCTGAGGTTTCTGTGAAGCAATTGCCTCCATTTCATGCAATAAATAGTTCCGTTGCCTGTAAAGGAAAGACCTCATTTGTTCTGAAAAGGCCGGAAATAGGTGCACCGGTGGGATCGCAGCTAGGTAAATCCATTCCGCACCCGTGGCCACTTGAATTTGTTGAATCAACGATTCTAGTTCTATTTTAAATAGTCGCGGAGAGGTCAATAGAAAACAATCATTGGCACCCAAAAAAAGAATAACGCCTTCTGATTTTTTGCTTTCCGAATTCTTGTGCTTTAAATACAGCGAAAAGGCTTCCTTTACCCGCAAACCCTTTTTTCCGATGGTCTCAATCTGATAGCTGTCCCCAAAAATTCCAGAAAAATTACCCGCAAG
>CANHCD010000232.1 GCA_947458795.1 Cyclobacteriaceae bacterium
AAAATTGAAATGACTCCTGAAATGAAATATTTCTGCATTTCAGATCAGACCGCACATTACCTTCAAAAATACATTGTGATTCGTAAGCGAAAGCTTTTTGTAGGGCTCAAGACCGCAGAAGATCTGTTCGATTATTTTAAGAAACACAAAAACGAAAAATACCTCTTCCCTTGCTCAGATATTCGGAAAGATGATATTCCTGCCTACATGCAAAAGCAAGGAATAGCATTTACAGAGGCAATTATTTACCATACTGTAGCGGCTGACTTATCTGATTTGGCTGATGTGAAGTACGATATTTTGGCTTTCTTCAGTCCATCTGGAATCAAATCCTTAAAGTCAAATTTTCCTGATTTTGTACAAGGGAAAACGCGTATTGCAGCTTTTGGACCTACCACCGCTCAAGCGGTCCGTGACATGGAACTTATTTTGGACATTGAGGCGCCCATGCCGAATGCTCCAAGTATGACTGGCGCACTGGAATTATTTATCAAAAAGGCCAATAATTTGTAATTCTAAGAATCATTTTCAGTGGTTTATAAGTTTAAATTCCTAGACTAGTTTAAATTTGATAACTCCACAGCCAAAATGAACAGAAAAAGCGACCTGATTAATTTTTTGATAGCACTGGCATTTTTGCTATTTCTCTCGCTACCAGGGTCGGTGTTCGCGCAGCAAGATCCCCAGTTTACCCAATATCTTTCCGCTGGAAATTTTTTTAACCCGGCTTTTGCAGGAAAGGAAATTGGAAATCAGTTTTCTGCATTCCACCGATCGCAATGGCAAGGGTATACTTCGACCGCAGGTACAGGAATACCTCCTACCACCCAATTGATTACGTTTCAGGGGAGAATAAAGGCAAAGAATTTTGGCTATGGCCTTACGGTAGTCAACGATAGATTAGGGGCGAGCTCCAATCTAGATGTCAATCTTCAGGGAAGCTATCACAAGAAAATCAAGCGAACACAACTTAGCTTTGGCGGGTATTTTGGGGTATCCAATAGCACCTTAGATTTTGAGGAATTGCAATTTGTGAATCCTGAACCTAGTCTTCCACAATCAGGAACTGAGACGCAGCTAGCAATGGATATGGGGGCTGGACTTCTGGTAGATGGAGGTAATTTTTATGTGGGCCTTAGCGGTAGACACCTGAATCAGGCTTCTTTTGATTTTGGAGATGGGAGTTTTGCCAATCGGCTCCAACTTCATAATTATTTACTGGTAGGATACCGAATGCGCCCAGTGGGCCAGCTACGGATTGAACCTAGTATTCTATTAAAATCTTTGGGAACAAATACTTTATCCTATGATATCAGCGTTATAGCCACACTCCAAAATAAACTGACAGGAGGTCTTGCCTACAGAGGGGAGGAGTCGGCGTCTGTAATTTTGGGGTACAGCTTATTGAAAGACAATAGTTTAAAACTAGGATATGCGTTTGATTTAGTGATTGGGGGCAAAGAAGCAAAAGCCCCTACTTCCCATGAATTGATGCTGCGTTATGCCTGGGCAGATGTTTCGAAAACAGTGAATCGAGTAATACAAAGAACACCAAGATTTAGGTTTTAGTCAGTACATTAGTATAAACAATTCATTAAATTGCGAGGTTTCTAAATTTCTGTAATTAATTACACATCAATAAGGTTTGTTTTATTCACCTAAAAAAAGCTAACTTTCGAAAGTGTTTTTATACGTTGGCGGTGTTTGGCCAAAAATTTGATGCTACTCTAAAAAAGTCATTTATGTACACCAAGATAAAATTCCCTTTTCTATCGCTTGCCATAGGCTTCTTGCTAATAGCTTTTTTGCCAAGTTGTGGACTGCTTAGTAAAAAGGGGGAGGCTAGTAGTAAAGCGAATCGAAAAGGAGAGGTTACAGGTGTTGCTAAGCGTATTCGCTGGAAGCAAAATCTACCTGTTGATATGGTTCCTATCAAAGCAGGGACTTTCTGGATGGGCCAATCAGACGAAGACATTGCTTACACCCAAGCATCTCTAAACAAACAGATTACGATATCTGAATTTTTTATGGACAAGTATGAAGTGTCCAATAATAAGTATAGACAATTTTTGGAGGCAGTAAAATCTGGTCAGCTAGATACCGGTACTCCAACAACGCTAAAAGCAGCCCCTACCTTTAATTTAGACGAGTTGAAGCCTGACAGTACGGTTTGGACAAAAAGTTTTGCTTTCCATTATGGTGACCCTTTGATGGAATTTTATTTTGACCACCCAGCCTTCGATGCGTACCCAGTTGTGGGTGTATCATACGATCAGGTAGCAAAGTACTGTGAATGGAGAACCTACCATTTACGTGCGAATGACGACATTGAGTTTGACCTTCCTGCATTTAGATTACCTACTGAAGCAGAATGGGAATATGCTGCAAAGGGTGGTAAAGAAATTGCTAAGTACCCTTGGGGAGGTCCCTATGTCAAGAATAAAAGAGGTTGCTTGATGGCAAACTTTAAGCCTGGTAGAGGAAATTACGTGGATGATGGCTTTACTTACACTGCCCCTGTAGATGTTTTTGCTCCCAATGGATTTGGATTGTACAACATGGCAGGCAATGTTTCAGAATGGGTGATGGATGCCTACAAGGTTACTTCTAGAGCGCAAACTTGGGATTTGGATCCTGTGTATTTGGATGAAGCCGAGCCTAAAAAGATTGTCCGTGGAGGAAGTTGGAAAGATATTAGTCACTATCTTGAGACCTCTACCCGTACCTATGAATACCAAGACGTAGCACAAGCACACATAGGATTCCGTACTGTAATGACATTTATTGGAAGATCAGCTTCCATGGATGCGAATCCAAACAAAAGACTTAAAAGGTAATTTTCCGTTCAAATAAAATATTCAACATAAAACTAATTGACTAATGGCAAGCAACAGTAATTTCTTTTATTCCAAGGTAATGCCAAAAATCTATGGGATTGGCGCAGCTGTCGTAATTCTTGGAGCAATGTTTAAAATTCTGGATTGGCCAGGAGCAACTTTAATGATTGGTGTTGGTTTGACAACGGAAGCCATTATCTTTTTCTTATCAGCTTTTGAACCAGGCGCCAAAGAAGTGGACTGGGCTAAGGTATATCCTGAGTTGGATGAAGAAGCAGAAGAGTCCCCTAGACCTGCTACCAGGAAAACGGTACAAGTTTCAGGAGATCCGATTGCCGCACAGTTAGACAATATGTTGCAACAGGCTAATATTGGACCTGAGCTGATCGAGAGTTTGGGCAAGGGCATGAATAATTTGGCTACTTCTGCACAGAAAATGGGTACTCTTTCGGATGCCGCAGTGGCTACCTCAGAGTATGCTACAAATGTGAAAGCTGCTTCTCAGTCCTTGGCAAGTATGAACGATTCTTATGCTCAGACTGCCACTGCTTTGGTGGCCATGTCCTCAGCCGCTCAGGATTCGCAAGCGTACCAAGCCCAGATTCAAGCAGTAACTAAGAATTTGTCTGCTTTGAATGCAGTGTATGAATTAGAACTTCAAGATTCTACTGAGCAGAAGAAAGCACGTGCTGATTTCTACAAAAATATGTCTACAGCCATGTCGAGCTTTACTGAGGTTGGTAATGAAACTCAAGCCTTCAGAGAAGAAATGGTGAAGTTGAATCAAAATGTAAGTGCATTGAGCAAGATTTATGGCGGCATGCTAAGTGCCATCAGAGGTTAAATTTATCTCTTAATTCCAAAAAAATAAACACACATGGCAGGAGGTAAAGAGTCACCTAGACAACGGATGATCGGGATGATGTACCTGGTATTGACGGCCCTTTTGGCCCTCCAGGTAAGTAATCAGATCCTCCAGAAGTTTGTCCTTCTCAACGATGGGATGGAGCGAACTTCGAAAAATTTTGTTTTGAAGAATGAGTCTATGGTTGGCTCTGTTGAATACACCATTTCCCAGCAAGGCAACAACCCAAAAGACCTTCCAAAGGTAGAAGCATCAAAAAAAATAAGAGCAGCGTCTAAGGAAGTATATGAGTATGTTGAGGGCCTTAAGCAAGAACTCATCAAAACATCCAATGCCAAAAATGAAAAAGGTAACTATGTGAACTCGGCATTGAAGAACACAGAAATTACAGGAAACCTTTTTGCAAATCAGGGAAAAGGAGAAG
>CANHCD010000233.1 GCA_947458795.1 Cyclobacteriaceae bacterium
AAGATCTTGCTTGGTTAGAATCTATCTTGGATCTACGTATGAATACCTATTTTGAGGATTCAACTACTGAGTTTATTTTCCCAGATCCTCCTACCTGGCTGGGAGAAAAAACTCCTTATTCCCAATTTATTAGTGAGCACAAATTGAATTTCACGGAGCGGGTTGTGTTTTTGATGAGTATGGTTCCTATACTCAGTCCTCAATCTTTTGATTGTTTTTTTATTCAGAACAAGTCCATTGGAAGACCTTTTTCAGAATTTGGTGGTTTGGAGTCGAAGTCCCACAAGGGATTCATTCCTACCGTGGAAACCGCCAATTTTGTCTTAAATGGGAAGGACATATTTAAAAGGCTTGATTTGTACAAGGTCTTTTCGGAAGATCATTTTTTCTCTAAGTTTCAAGTGCTCAGTTTGAAAAAAAACTCTGAAACTGAATCGTTTTGGTCCAATAGCTTGCAGGTAAATGAAGATTTTTTTTACCACCTGATTTCGGGAGAAAAGTTGGCTCCAAAGTTTTCCTCAGAATTTCCAGCCAAAGAGATTACCACTCGATTGCAAATCAATGATTTGGTGCTCAACAAGCAGTTGATGGATGAGTTGGATTTAATTTTAAATTGGATTCAAGTTAGGGAAGAGATAAAATCCTCTGAAAAGTTGCGAAAAAGTTTCAGAACAGGCTATAGAGCCTTGTTTTATGGTCCCCCAGGTACAGGAAAGTCCCTTACAGCAGCTATACTTGGTAAAAGTTATGACTTACCCGTTTACCGAATTGACTTGTCTCAAGTCGTATCTAAATACATTGGGGAAACCGAAAAAAACCTTTCTAGGCTTTTGGATATAGCAGAGCATAAAAATTGGGTGTTGTTTTTTGATGAAGCGGACTCCCTTTTCTCTAAGCGAACAGAGGTAAACGATTCGAAAGATAAATATGCGAATCAGGGCACTTCTTACCTTCTTCAGCGGTTGGAAGAATACGATGGATTAGTCATCTTAGCGACCAATCTTCGCCCCAATATCGATCGCGCATTTATTAGGCGCTTTCAATCCATCCTCTATTTCAACCTGCCTACTATAGATGAACGGATTATATTATGGGAAAATGCATTGAAAAATTTTACAATTGCCAAAGATGTTTCCATAAAGAAAATAGCAGAGAAATATGAAGTTTCAGGTGCATCTATTGGGAATGCCATTCAATTCTCTTGGTTGAGTTCTAGGCGAGACCATAGAAATGAGATTACTGAATTAGATATTGAGGCAGGGCTATTGCGTGAAATGGCTAAAGAAGGTAGGGCGGTAAAATAGCGAGTATCCGAAATCATAATTGAATTAAAGGAGGATTTTCTCTTTAAGAAACCTTAGATTGAGATAAATTTGAACCAGTGAGTCACCCGTTAGTTTAGCCTAAAATGTTTGATTATTGCTATTGGCCGGAAGGATTAGAGGTCGAACTCAAAAAGCAACTTGATAATTTCCACCATCAGGCTCAAATGCTGATTGATGGGCAGATGTTTTTGGAATTAGCCAATAAAATACTCAAAGCGCAGGTCTCTGGTAAATACTTTGAGCTTATCATTTTATTGCCCAAGGGATATAGGACCCTTGAAAATGCAAATTTATTTCACCGAATCACCCAAGCAGGTGCTAAAGTGGGAATAATTGAAATCACCGCTTTTGACGAGGAGGTTGAACAGTTTTCCATTTTTGATAACAGTTTATATTACAGCACGAAGCGATTAAAAGGTGAAGTAGATTTCACGGAATTTTTTTTCAAAAAGCACCAGGATTTTGATAATTTGATGGATGTCAGCCGTCTGGTCAATTCGTATTCACAGGAAATTAAATTGACTTTTACTGCAGAGAAATATTTTGCAATAAAAGGGGAGGAGATAAGCATCTTTTGGGAGTCCACGAATGCAAACTCAAATATCTTGACCCCAGGTAATTTGATGCTTGATACCAAGGGCGAAGAGCGAATTACCATTGGGGAAGATTCTTTGCTAACAATTACTTCCAAAAATGAAAAAAGTAAAACTTCTTTGTCTATTTTTATTAAGTGCATTGAGGTTGATCACTTGAGGTTGTCAATTTCGATTTTCAACAAGGAGATTGACGATTACATTCCAATAGAATCCATTTCAAAAAACAAAGAAATATTTGCAGTATACCTGAGCGATGTAGTAAAAGTTGAATGGGTTTGCAAGCCTGGGACAACTCTTTTCGAATCTCGAATGGGTAAATTGAACAATATAGGAGTCCATAATTTTGTTTGTTTAGAAAAAATAAGTTTAAATTTTGAGATGCATATCTCAAATACCATTACACACAAGGGTATTGAATTTTATCCTGTTTCTAGAGATGGTGGTGATATAGAACAAATTTCCTTGGAAGTGAGTGAGGGTAAGTCAATGAAACCCGATAATACGGAGTTGAAATCCTTACAAAAAGAAGCATCTTTTTTAACTAGACTATTATCAATATTTAGCTCAAAAAAGTAAAATGGGATTTGGGGATTTCTTTTTATTTTGCTCAGGAGTAAGCAAACCGGTTTTGGATAAATGTCCTGATTCCGAAAAAATCAAGCATGTCAGTATCGGGGCTTCGGTTTTGTTTACTGGTATTCTAGCCATGCTTTCTTCCTATTTTGCTTTTAGCCTTATTTTTGAAGCGTATTTCCTTAATTTTTTCTTAGCATTTTTTTGGGGCTTGATTATTTTCAATCTTGATAGATATATCGTTGCAACGCTCAGAAAGAAAGGTGATTTTTTTAGAGAAGTACTTCAAATTAGTCCACGTTTATTTCTATCGACACTTATTGCCTTGGTGGTTTCCAAACCGCTAGAGCTACAGCTTTTTAAATCTGAAATTGAGCAAAATCTCAATGAAAAAATGGAGACGCGAATTACAGTTGCAGAACAGGAATACGCTACTGCTCTTACCACTATTGATGTGGAAAAGAAAAAGTTGGATGTGCAACTACGTGAGTTTTTTGATTTAAAAGAATTTTACTACCAAGAGTACAAATGCGAGTGTGATGGCACCTGTGGTACGGGTAGGTATGGCAGTGGAAAAGAATGCGAACGTAAGCAGAAGAAATACGAAGATTTTATTCTAGAGTACGAATCCAAAGAGCTTGATATTCGAGAAAGTAAAATGGCTCTGGAGAAAAGTAAGGGCGATAGATACAACTTATTTCAAGAGGATAAGGAAAACATCAAGGCAAACTTTTCCTTGGGATTACTTGCTAGGCTTCAGGCATTGCATAATTTAGAAAGTTTGGCGCCTTGGTTGATCACCTTAATGATTCTTTTTGTTGAAATTGCGCCAGTTTTGACTAAATTGTTTGCTTCAAAAGGACCGTACGATGATTTTTTGGCCTTAGAAGAAAATAATTTTAAAATGGAATACATCAACAACATGTACCAAACGGGGCATCAAGTAGAGCAAGGATATTCCAGTAAGTTAAGAGAAGTACAAAGTATCAAAAAAGAACTTCTTTCGGATAAACAAAAGAAAGTTCAAGAATTGTATAGGGACCTTGGTAGAGAGATTACCAAACAAATAAATAAGTGATGACGTCTACCAAATTTGTGCTATTAGCCATTTTTTCAACCTTCTACTTCAATTGTAGCGGATTGATTGCAGGTGGAGTCTTTCCTTTGGGAGCTTCATCCCCCTTTGGTATTCAGGATACCCTACTTTCTCAAACTTTCCAATCTGAAAATGATTTTAGTTACTTTATTGCGAATGAATTTGGTGTTACAGAAAATGTAGAACAAGAAAACAAGCAAAGAATAGACAGCTTGTACCAGGTTCTGAATAAAGATAAAAAAATCCTAATCCTCAAAAAGGACCTTATAGATTTTTTAGGATATACACTTGAAGCTCCAGTTGCAAAGGAGGTGGCTTCTCAGACGGTTTCAATAGATTCAAAAAAAAATGAATTCCGATTGGAGCTGGAGGCGATTGAGGGTGATTTTTTTAAACTTAATTATTCTGTGATTAATGGGCTTATTCAAAGTATTGGACCAGCAGCCATGGTAGATGTATTACTCAATGAGGTAAGTGTAGCCCGATCCTTAA